>NZ_JBEZOK010000001.1:587990-817046 GCF_040706515.1 Streptomyces sp. NPDC047880
CGGCGTCAGCGTCCGCTGAGCAGCCCCCGCAGACGCGCCGCGGGCGTCAGCCCGCGGTGTTGACCATCGAGGCCGCCGCGTACGTCAGGTACTTCCACAGCGTGTGCTCGTGCTCCTCGGACAGGCCGAGTTCCTCGACGGCGACCCGCATGTGCTTCAGCCACGCGTCGTGCGCCGCCCGGTCGACCGTGAAGGGCGCGTGCCGCATCCGCAGCCGGGGGTGGCCGCGGTTGTCGCTGTACGTCGTCGGGCCGCCCCAGTACTGGATGAGGAACAGCGCGAGGCGCTCCTCGGCCGGGCCCAGGTCCTCCTCGGGGTACATGGGCCGCAGCAGCGGGTCCTCGGCGACTCCCTCGTAGAAACGGTGGACCAGCCGGCGGAAGGTCTCCTCCCCGCCGACCTGCTCGTAGAAGGTCTGCTCCTGAAGCGTGCCGCGCCGAATCTCATTCACGCGATCCATGGTCTCAGACGCCCCGGCATAGGACTCAAGACCTAGGACCCAGCCCCTGCCCTCCGGCCCCTGCCCCTACTGTGGAGACATGGTCGGCCACGCACCCGGCAGGGAACCCGACGGTCTCGCGGCCGCCGCGCGGGCGGCGCTGGTGCGGCGGATCGAGGCGAGCGGGGCCTGGGCCGGAGACCCGGGCTGGCGGGAGGCCTTCGCGGCCGTCCCGCGGCACCTCTTCGTGCCGTACTACTACGTCGGTGTCGCCCGCGGCTACGAGCGCCGCTGGGGCGAGAGCGCCGACCCCGGGGCGCGGGAGCGGTGGCTGCGCGGCGCCTACGAGGACACCCCGCTGGCCACCCGGCTGCGCGACGGCGAGCTGCTGTCCTCCAGCAGCCAGCCGTCCCTGATGGCGGACATGCTGGCCGCGCTGGGGGTGCGGGACGGTCACACGGTCCTGGAGATCGGCGCCGGCACCGGCTACAACGCGGCGCTGCTGGCCCACCGGCTGGGCGACGACAAGGTCACGACCGTCGACCTCGACCCGGAGATCACCGAGTCGGCCCGCCGGCACCTGGCGGCCGCCGGGTACCACCCGGTCGTCGTCACCGGCGACGGGGCCCGGGGCGTGCCCGAGCGCGCGCCGTTCGACCGGATCATCGCCACCTGCGCCCTGGGCTGCGTCCCGCGCGCCTGGGTGGCCCAGAGCCGCCCCGGGGGCCGGATCCTCATGCCGCTGGCCACCGGTCTGATCCTGCTGACGGTGACCGGTGCGGGGCACGCCGAGGGACGCTTCCTGCACACGCCCGCCTACTTCGTGCCGCTGCGCGGCGCCGGCCGGCCCGGGGGCGAGCCGTTGCAACTGGGCGGGGTGCCGCACCGGGCCCGGGAGGACGACCTGTTCCGGTTCCTGCTGGCCCTGACCCGGGGCAGCCTGGACCCGCAGGAGGCCCACGCGCTGTGGGAGCAGGAGGGCAGACCGCAGCGCGAGCGCTACGGCATCACGGTCGGCGAGGAGGCGGAGTGGGCCTGGCTTGACGACCCGGAGGGGCCGTACGCCTGGCCCCTCCCGTCGTGAACGAGCCCGGTGATCCGCCTCAGCCGCGGCGGATCGTGATCGTCGTCCAGGCGCCCACGTGCACCCGGTCTCCGTCCTGGAGCGGTACGGGGACGAAGGGCTGGATCGGTTCGTCCGACCCGTTCACCGTCGTGCCGTTCGTCGAGTTCTGGTCGACGACCGCCCAGCTGCCGTCCGGCTGCTGGACCAGCACCGCGTGCTGGTGCGAGACGCCCGGGTCCTCCGGCGGCGTCGACAGGTCGATGTCGGGGGTGTCGCCGGTGGAATGCCGGCGGCGGCCGATCGTGAGCTGGTTTCCGGAGAGCGTGCGCTGCTGCTCGGGCGAGTACGCGGGCAGGTTCAGGCCCGCCGCCTCGGGGCCGGAGCGCTGCATCATCGCCATGAAGTAGTCGCGGTCCGGGCCGATGGTCACGGTCCACGTCGCGGGTCCCTGGGGCGCCTGGGGCTGCTGAGGGAAGCCGCCGGGGCCGGGCGGGGCCTGGGTCGCGCCGGGCTGCGGGTAGCCGTAGCCGCCCTGACCGGGGCCGCCGGGGCCACCCTGGCCGCCCGGGCCTGAGGTCGGCGGGGAGATCACCCAGTCGTCGTCACCGCCGCCGAAGGACGGACCGCCCTGCTGCGGGGGCCGCTGGGTCTCCTGGGGGAACCCGGGCGGGGCCGGCGGGCCGGACTGGTGGAACGCCTGCGGGGCACCACCGGGGCCGCCGGGACCACCGGGTCCGGGCGGGACCGGCCGCGAGGGGTCGGCACCGAAGCCGCCAGGGCCACCGGGACCAGGACCACCGGGTCCGCCCGGGCCGGGAGGACCGCCGAAGCCACCGGGGCCGCCGGGTCCGGGCGAAGTCGGGGCAGCGCCGGGCTGCGGGTAGCCGTAGCCGCCGCCCTGCGGGCCGCCGGGGCCGGGACGGCCGGACGGGTCGCTGCCGAACGGCGGGATCGGCTCGGCCGGGCGGTTCACCTGGGACGGGCGGGAGCCGTGGTACTCGTAGGAGTCACCGCCGCCGTACGACGGACCGGGCGGGCCCTGCCGGCCCGGCGGCGGGAAGTGCGCCCCGGGACCGGACGGCGGGGCCGCGGGGGTGTACGACGTCGCCGTGTTCGTCAGGAAGTTCCACCGGCACTCCTCGCAGAACGGCGCACCGCCCTCACGGGGCGTACGGCACTGCGGGCAGAGCTCCGGCTCGGCGTTCGGCACGGCGGACAGGTGCGGCGGGCGTCCACCGGGCTGGCCGCCGGGGCCCTGCGGGCCCCCCTGGCCGGCGGGGGGCGGGAAGCCGTAGCCACCGGGCGGCGGCGGGGGAGGAGGCGGAGGCACGGCACCCGCCATGCGGTGACCGCAGACCTCGCACCAGTCGTCGGAACCCGACTGGTGTCCGTTCGGGCAGGTCGGCATGTCGGCGCGTCCCTCCTTCGATCTCTTCTAGGTCACTTCTTGACGCGAACGGTCTTGGTGGAACGGGTTTCGAGCGTCATCTCGTCAGCCTCCGCGACCTTCGCCTTCAGTCGCACAGTACCGGTCGCGGCATCGACCACGTCCACCACCTTCGCAAGCAGTTTCGCAGTATCGGCGTTCCCGGAGGCACTCGCGAGCTGAACAGCCCGGCCCAGTTTGGCCGTTGCTCCATCCATATCGCCTGACTTGCGAAGATCCAGCCCTTGTTGGATGACTTGTGCCAGTTCGGCCTGCCCGGTGTAGTGGGCGACCTGAGGGTTGATCGACGTCGAGGCGACCATGTCGTCCGTCCACACGGCCCGCACCAGACCCTGCGCGCCGAGGTTGTGGACGCTGCCGTCGGGCTGCGGAACGACCAGTGAGATCCGGGCCGCCAGCATCTCCTGCCCGATGTTCGCGACCGGGACCTGCACACAGACGTGGTAGTCACGCGACTCATCTCCCCAGGAACCAAGGGGGTAGTCGCCGGCGCGCGGGCCCGCCTCGGTGCGCCGGCCGGTCAGTTCCTCGACCGTCGGGGCGACCTGTTTGACGAACTTCACGGTCGTGTCGACCGGGGTCCACAGCCGCAGCGAGACGTCCGCGACCTCCTTGCCCATCGCCGTTTCCATCATCTGCGTGAAGTCGGCGGCGAGCGCGGCCGGGTCGGCGACGATGTCGGCGGTGCCGAGCAGCGCGGAGGCGATCCCTGTGACTTCTTTCACTTCCCAGTCGGTGCCCACGCCACGCGCGTCACACGTGAAGCGCCCGGCGCATGCGTCGAGCGCGGCTTTGAGGTCCTGGGGCGACTCGTGCTCGTTGCGGCCGTCGGTGAGCAGGATGCCGTGCCGGATCGCGACGTCCGCGGAGGACAGCAGGCGGTCGGCCAGCTTCAGCCACGTGCCGATGGCCGTTCCGCCGCCCGCGCTGAGCGAGCGCAGCGCCTGCTTGGCCTGCTCCCGGGTGGTGGTGTCGGCGACCGCGACGCGCCCGCCGCCCGGGTAGACCTCCTTCGCCACGTGCGTCCCGCCGATCACCGCGAAGTGCACCCCGTCGCGCAGGGTGTCGATCGCCGCGGCGGTGGCGTCCCGGGCGTTGCGCATCTTGGTCGGCGGGTAGTCCATCGACCCCGAGCAGTCGACCATGATCGCCACGGCCGCCGACGGGCCCTGGCCGGGCGCGTAGAGGTGGGGCGCCGCGACCGCGCTGCCGATCGTGCCGCCGCCGGTCGCCGTCACCGTGACGATGGCGTTGACCTCGCCGGCACCCTCCGGCAGGTACTCGTTCTGGTAGACGTCCACCGAGAACTGGGGCGCGTTCGACTTCGAGAAGTTGGCCATGCCTGCTTCGATCCCCCTTCAAAGCCCCCGCCGCGGCGGGGTGATGACAGTAGGCGGACCGGTCCCCTCCGGTCCGCCGAGGCGTCCCCGTACGTGGCCTCAGGCCGATCCTGCCCCCTGGGGCACGGCCGGGAACGGCACGAGCGCCACTGTTACGTTGTCGTGGCCCCCGCCGTCCAGGGCGTGACCGACGAGCACCCGGGCACTGTGCAGTGGATGCGCGGTGGCGTCGAGGGGGACGACGCGGGCCATCTCCTCGGCCGCCTCCGCGTAGTTCCACAGGCCGTCCGTGCAGACCACGACCACACCGGGCCGGTCCGGTTTGAACGCGGCGGTGTGCGGCTCCAGTTCGTAGGCGTCGGCGCCGAGCCAGCCGGTGATCGCGTGGGCGCGTTCGTCGGCGTAGGCCTCCGCCTCGTTCATCAGGCCGGCGGCGACCATCTGCGCGGCCCAGGAGTCGTCCTCGGTGAGCCGGGCGGGGGGAGCGCTCCGGTCGACCGGCACCCAGTAGGCGCGGCTGTCGCCGACCCAGCCGACGATCAGCAGACCCGACGTCACCACGGCGCCGACGATGGTGCACGCGGGGGCGTTCTGGTGCGGGGCCTGCTCGCGTGCCGTGGCCGGTTCCGCGGCGAGCGAGTTGACGGCACGGGAGGCGGCGAGGATCGCGTCGTGCATCGCCTGCTGCGGGTGCGTGCCGCGCGGCAGCGCCGACAGCAGCGTCTCGCTCGCCGCCTTGGACGCCGCCGCGGAGGCGTCGTCGGGGCGGGTCGCCGAGGAGACGCCGTCGCAGACGATCGCGACGGAGGCGGGCGAGCCGTCGGGCAGCGTGGTGGTGCCGACGGCGAACGCGTCCTCGTTGCGGTGGTGGCGCAGACCGCGGTCGCTGACCGCGGCCACCGGGCCGGACTCCTGCTCCATGTGGTCCCGTTCGCGCGGCTGGGCGTGGCCGCAGTTCTCGCAGTAGCCGTCGTCGTCCACGCGGCCGGCCCGGCAGGCGACGCAGACCTTGCCGCCGGCGCCCGCGGCCTGCGCCGCGGGGTCGGCGGACACCCGTGGGTCCGGTGCCTGGAGGAGGTACTCGTCGGGCTGTGTCTGGTAGATCTCCGGTGACGCGGCGGGCTCGTCGGGCCGCGGCGGCCGGTCGAAGCGCACGCCCCCGGCCGCGGCCGGCGGGGCGCTCGGCGGCGGAGGCGCCTCTGGCGGCAGGGCGGATCCTCCCGGGCCGCTGCCCGGGAGGCCCGACGGCAGGTGCACCGCCTCCGGGGCGCCCGCGCCGTCCGGCCCGGGAGCGGGCCAGGCCGCGCCGGCGGGGGGCGCCGGCGGGGGCTCGGGATACGCGCCGGCCGGAGGGCCCTGGGCGGGCACCGAGCCGTTCAGGGCGATGGTCGGGTTGTCCTGCGGCCGTTCCGGCACGGCGGACAGGTCGTATCCGCACGCGCCGCAGAAACGGTCACCCGATTCGAGGGGTTCCTCGCAACTCGGGCAGGCGGACAACTGGGGCATCTGCGACATCAACTACACCCACGTCCGGGGGCGGTAACGATTGGCACGTTCCACCAGGTCGATCCTCTCCTCGCCGCCCCGCGCCAGCCGGGCCAGCGTGCGGTACGAGCGTTCCAGACCGAAGCGCAGGCCCCGCTCGTCCAGGCCGCTGCCGAGCAGCGTCCGTCCCCCGGCGGCGGGAGGGGCGGAACCCTGGCCCCCGGAGAGTACCCAGTCCAGCGCGCAACCGAGGACTTCGGCCGACAACCGCTCCCGGCGCGCCGGATCCAGACCGTACGCCTCCAGCGCCTCGACCTGCGCGGCGGAGGCCGTCAGATCCCCCAGGAACGCGGCGTCGGCGGCGGTCGGCGTGCGCTGCCGCAGCCGTGCCCGGACGGCCGCGACCCGCGCCGCCGTGTAGTGGATGGAGGACTCCGGGACCGACTCCAGCGTCCGTACGGCACCGTGCCGGTCCCCGGTCGCCAGCTGGACGCGGGCCAGGCCGAACGCGGCGCTCACATAGCTCGGGTCGGTGGACCACACCAGCCGGTAGTACTCGGCAGCGTTGTCGAGCTGGCCCAGCACCTCCGCGCACAGGCCGAGCGCCAGCTTGGGCGCGATCTCGCCCGGGAAGGCGTCGTAGATCGCGTCGAAGGCGAGGGCCGCGCCCTCGTCGTCGCCCGTCACCAGCGCCGCCACGCCCCGGTACCAGACCACCCGCCAGTCGTCGGGCCGCTCACCCTCCAGCGCGACCAGCTCCCGCAGCGCCGCGACCGGGTCACCGGTCTCCAGCCAGGCCCGGATCTGCCGCAGCCGCGTCTCGATCGACGGGGCCGGCGCGGCAGCCAGGGCGCCGAGGAGCTCGCCCGGCGCCGAGGTCATCAGGCCCGCCAGGAAACCGGCGTTGGGGTCGGTCGGGTCGACGCGCGGGACGGGCAGGGCGAAGGCGGCGGCCGGGGTGTCGACGGGCCTGACGAGGCTGTGCGGGCCCTCGGGCCCCCGCGGGTGCGGCAGGCCGGCCGGGGCGCCGGCGCGAGCCCGGGCGGGTACCACCCGCGTGCCCAGGCGGGACACCTCGCCGTCCAGCCGCGGGAACAACTCGGTGTCCGTCACCCGCAGTTCCGGGCCGAACAGCGTGGACAGGGCGGGGCGGGCACGGCCCGTCTGGAGGGAGACGACCTCCCGCAGGACGCCCGTCAGCTGCTCGGTCATCTCCTGCGCGGAGGCGAACCGGCGGGCAGGGTCCGGATCCGTGGCGCGCACCAGGAGCCGGTAGAACGACTCGTACTGCCGGAACACCTCGATGTGGTCCGGGTCGGGCAGGGAGTCGGCGTAGACGTTCGTGTAGCCCTGGAAGTCGAAGGTCATGACCGCGAGGGTCCGGGCGACCGTGTACAGGTCACTCGCCACCGACGGGCCCGCCTCGGCGACCTCCGGGGCCTGGTAGCCGACGGTGCCGTAGATGGCCGACTCCTCGTCGTCCATCCGGCGCACCGCGCCCATGTCGATCAGCTTGAGCTGGTCCTCGGTCTGGATGGCGTTGTCGACCTTGAAGTCGCAGTACAGCAGGTTGCGGCTGTGCAGGTGCCCGAGTGCCTCCAGCGCCTCGATGCCGTACGCGCAGGCCTGCTCCACCGGCAGCGGGTCGCGTCTGCCCTGGGCGGTGCGGCGGGCGTTGGCGATCTCCTTGAGGGACTTGCCGCCGACGTACTCCATGACGATGTAGCCGTCGAGCGAGCCCGTGCGCTGGTCCAGATGCTCCACGAAGTTGTAGATCCGCACGATGTTGGCGTGCTCGATCTCCGCGAGGAACCGCCGCTCGGAGATCGCCGCCGCCATCGCGTCCTGGTCGCCCGTGTCCAGCAGGCCCTTGAGAACCACCCAGCGGTCGGAGACCGCCCGGTCGACGGCGAGGTAGATCCAGCCCAGCCCGCCGTGCGCGAGGCAGCCGACCACCTCGTACTGGCCGTGCACCACGTCCCCGGACTTCAGCTTCGGCACGAAGGAGTACGGGTGGCCGCACTTGGTGCAGAAGCCCTCCGTGCGGCCCGGCCGGTCGCCGCGCGCCCGGCCCACCGGGGAGCCGCAGTCCGAGCGCGAGCAGAACCGCTTCCGCTCGGGCACCTCCGGGTTGTCCAGGACCATCTCGCGCGGGTCGGGCCGCGGGATCGGCGGCACCTGCACCAGCCCGGCGCCCAGCCGGCCGCGGGATCCGGAACCGGCGGTCGAGCCGGAGCTGCGCACCGACACCGAACGGCCCGTCGACTTCCCCGACAGGGATCGCGACAGGCGCCCCGACACCGAGCGGCGGGACTTCGACGACTGGGAGGACGTGCGCGAACTGCGGCTGCTGGAGCGGGAACCGCCACTGCCGGACCCGCGGGAGCCACCCCGGCCCCCGGCGGTGACGCCGGTGGGCGGCGAACCGACCATGCCCGCCCCGGAGGAGGGACCCCCGGCCGCCACGACCGGGGCCAGACCACAGGTGTCGCAGTACAGTTCGCCGCCCCCCACGTCCTCGTACGCGCCCTCGCAGCCGGGGCGCTGGCAGGCGCGTGGCGGCGCACCGGCGGCCTCCTGCGGTGCCTGAGTCATGGACTCCCCCTCGTCACTCATGCGCCCGGCCCCCTCCGGCCGTCCTGCGGCACGTCCTGCCCCGGCACCCGGGGGCCGCCGAGCAGCTCCGCGGCCGCGTGCTGGAAGCGCAGCACCGCCTGCTCGGCGGCCCGCAGGTCGCAGGGGGCGCTCCACAGCATGCGGCGCGCCTTCTCGTACCGCTCCACCAGCAGCGTGTCCTCGGCGAAGCCGTGCCGGGCGACCTTCGCCTTGTACGCGTCGAGACGGCCGCGCAGCTCGGCGCGGACCGCCAGCGGGGCGGTGACCGCCGTCAACGACTCGCGGGCCCGCAGCAGTTCGTCCTCGGCCTTCTGCTCCAGCGACTCCAGCAGCGGCGACAGCCGGTGCCACTGGGCCTGCCTGCGGTACTCGGCCGCAGCCGCCAGCTGCTCCTGCAGCACGGTCGGCGGTCCGCTGACGACCGGCACCTCCGTCGCCGCGATCTTCGCGAGGACCTCGCCGCGTGCCGTGCGCGCCTCGGCGAGCGTGCGGTCCGCGCGGCTGAGGATGTCCCGCAGCCTCACGATGCGCTTCTCGGCGTCCTGGCGGACCGTCAGTACGGCGTCGATCTCGCGGCGGACGTCCTCCAGGGCGCGTGCCTCGCGGTCGTACACCGTCGTGTCCGGCCTTCCGCCGCCGGGCGCCGAACTGCCCTCCGCGGCCAGCCAGAACGCCAGCGGGTCCGAGACCACCTGCTCGCGCAGTTTGGTCAGTATCCGCGTGATGCGCTCCAGGTCGTCACCGGCCGGGTGCTCGCCGGGGCGCACGCCGACCGAGTGCGCGAGCCGTCGGGTGCGCTGGAGTTCGGCCGCGAGCAGGTCGATCCGGGCCGGCAGGGCCGACCAGACCGCGTCCGCGGCCACCACCATGTCCAGGCTCGCCGCGTACAGCTCGTTCATCCGGTCGACGAGGGTGCTGAGCGAGTAGCGCTCGCTGAGCTTCGTCGGACTGCCGTGCAGCGTGGGGGCGTTGGCCGTCGCCGTGGCGCTGCCCGCGACCGTGACGGACTCGCCGTTCAGCAGTTCCGTCAGTTCCACGAGGTCCTCGCGGCTGGACCAGCGGCGGCGGGCCCGGATGTCGCGGGCGGAGCGCAGCGCGTCGGTGTACGCGTCGAAGTACGTCCACAGCAGCGTGATCGACGCCTCCGTGGACGTCCAGCGCTCCTGGGTGACGCCGGTCAGCTCGGCGCCCTCCAGGAGTCTGCGGCCCGCGTGGTCCTGGAGGGCGAGGAGGGAGGTCTCGATCGCCTCGTGTTCCGCGCCGAGCCGCGCCAGCGCACGGTCCACCTCGTCCCGGTCCATCACCGGCCCGGTGGGTCCCGTGACGCCCATCGATCACCTCTCGCTGCGGTCGTGCCCGTCGGGGGGCTTGTCGTCGTGGTCCGGTCGTGTGCCGGTCGTCAGCTCGTGCGGAGGTACTGCGGTGCCGGGGGTTCCGACTTCTTCGCATCCTTGCCCAGTGTTGCCGACAGCCATTGGTCGTACGACGCCTGCCAGCCGTTCGCGGTGTCCTTGCGGTAGTCCACGAGGATCTGGTTGACCCGGCGTACCAGATCGTCCGCGTCCTTCTTCATCGCCACGCCGTAGTACTCGGCAGTGAAGGCGTCGCCCTTGAGCTGGACCGTCGGATCCTGTGCCGCCTGGCTCGCGGCGAGCGCGCCGTCGGTGACCACGGCGTCGACCTCACCGAGCTGGAGCCGCACCAGACAGTCGAGTTGGTTCGGGACGGTGGTGGATATGTCGGTGCTGGCGGGCAGTTCGCCGGCGTTCTGGTCCGCCTCCAGCGTGGAGTACGCCGTGGAACCGGCCGCCGTGCAGACCTTGCGGCCCGCGAGCGTGTCGTCGTAGCCCTTGACGGGCGAGGACTTCGGGGCGAGGACCTGCTGGCCCGTCTTGAAGTAGGGGGCGGAGAAGGCGACGTCGGCGATGCGGGCGCAGTTGATCGTCATCGTGCGGACGACCATGTCCACGCTGCCGTCCTGGATCGCCGGGATGCGCTGGTTGGTGGGGATCGCCTTGAACTGGACGGCGTCGGGGTCGCCGAGGATGTCCTCCGCGATGCGGTGGACCAGGTCGATGTCGAAGCCCTCGAGCTCCGCGGTCTTGCCGCTGTTGGGGTTGCGGTAGCCCCACCGGTAGCTGTTCTGGTCGACGCCGACGACCAGTTTGCGCTTCTCGCCCTTGCGGTTCTTGATCGCCCGGATGGTGTCGCCGTCGGCGGACGAGGGGGAGAGGGTCTGCTTCTCGGGGGCCTCGCAGTCCTCCTCCGCCCTGGCCTCGGCGGTGCGGGTGGTCGCGGTGGTGTTCTGGGCGGACTTCGTGGTCGTGGTGAGCGGCAGGCACAGGGCCACCAGCGCCACCAGGGCGCAGACGACTGCCATCGCGGTCACTCCGCCCCAGCCCCTGAGCGTGTCTCGCACGGTCGTTCCTCCCTTCGCCCCTGGCCCGTTCATCGGTACTCCGACAGCCTGCGGCCGATGCCCAGGACCGCGCCCGCCGCGCCCAGCACCGCCAGTACGGCCACACCCGCCGGCATGCCCGTCAGCGCGTCCCGGCCGTCGCCCGCCGCGCGTTCGAACTCCGTCTCCTCGTGCGCGAGTGCCGTGCGCAGGTTCTCGTCGACGCTGTCGAAGCACTCGCCGGTCGCGTCCTTGGCGCCGATGACCCTGTCCAGCGCCTGCTGGTAGTTGCCGTTCTCGTCCTGCTCGCGGGCCGCGCCGTGGCGCCTCTTCCACTCCTGCATGTTGCCCATGGCGGCGGTGACGGGGCGTTCGCCCGAGGTGTCGTCGGCGAGCTTCTCGGCTGCCGCCAGGTGGGTGGCGAGGGCCTTGATGTCCGTGCCGAAGTCGTAGTCGTAGGCGTCGTACGTCTCTTCGCCGACCTTCTTCGTCTCCGCGCCGCGGGCGACCAGGGTCAGGTTCTCGTTGCCCCGGGCCTTGAGGGAGGCGATGCGCGCGTCGTGCAGGACGTTCAGGGAACGGACGCCGTGGTCGAAGGAGTCGTTCAGGCCCGCGCGGGCGAGGGTGTGGCCGACGACCAGCCAGAGCAGGACGACCGTCGCCGTGGCGGTCGCGGCGACCAGGCCGTGGTTGAGGACCCTGTTCGTCCGCCGGTAGTTGCGGTGCTGGGCCCAGGCGAGGGCGGCCAGGGCGGCGACGCCGAGGGCGATGGCCGCCCAGGGGTAGGGCGTGGCGGCCGCGTAGTCCGCGCCGAGGCGCTGGTTCTCCTTCTGGTAGAGGTCCTCCGCCGCCGGGAGCATCTGCTGCTGCATCTTCTCGTTGGCGTAGCGGAGGTAGGCGCCGCCGACGGGGAAGCCCTGCCGGTTGTACGTGCGGGCGCGCTCCACCAGGCCCTTGTACTCCGGGAGGAGTCTGTTGAGCTTGGCGATCGTCGCCGTGGACGGCGAGTCCGGGTCGGCGTTCGCGGCGGCGTTGACGAGCTTCTCCGCGGCCGTGCGGATGTCGCGCTCGTAGCGGTCGCGGCTGGCGGCCGATTCCTGACCGCCGGCGAGGAAGCCGCTGGAGGCGGCGGTGTTGGCGTCCGCGAGGGAGCGGTAGATGTCGGCGGCGTCCGAGCTGAGGGGCTGGCTGCGGGTGAGGACGTCGTCGGCGGCGGCCGCGCGGTCGGTCATCTGCCAGGCGGTGACGGCGCCGAAGGCGAGGACCAGGAGGGCCAGGAGGGCGCCGATGATGCGCAGACGCCCCGGCTCGGTGGTGGCGGCGGAGCGGAGCTGGTCGAGGCCCTCGGCGAAGGCGGTACGGCGGGGGCCCGTCGGGGGAGTGGGGGTCGCCGGGGCGTTTCCGGGCGGCCGGGTGGCGGGTGCTGCCTGCGCCGGGACCGCCGGCAGGACGGGCAGGCCCGGGCCCGGTGGTGGCGGGCTGCTCTTCGGCGTGTACGTCACTGTGACCTCCCCCATGGTCATCCGTCGCCGCAAGTATCGCTGCCGGGGCCGACATCCGCACCGGCCTTGCCCTGATCTTGATCGGATCGCAGCGTGGCGCACCACCCCTCGCCCCCTCAGGAACACGTACGGCGAGGGGGTTCGGTTCCCGTGGGGTTCCCCGTCCGGCCGGCCCCGGCCGGGAGCGCGACGGTGTCCAGGGGCTTGTCGAGGCGGTCCCGGACCAGGCGGTGCTGGCCGGGACAGACCAGGGCGACGGCGCTTCCGGGAGCGGCCCGGCCGAGGGGCCCGGCGGCGATGGCGGCGGTGACCGCGAGTGGTCCGATGCCGCGCTGGGCGGACCGGGCCATGCCGAGGCGGCGCGGCTGGCCTCGGACTTCACCACCGTGCTCGGTGAATCCGAGGCCACGTACGGGGGCTGACGGGCCTGTCGGTGGCGCCCTTCAGGAAGGGCGCCACCGAAGCCCGCCCGGCTCACGCCCGTAGTACGTCCGCAGCCTCTCCTGTGCCCCCTCCCGCGCTCCGACGGTGTCCAGCCCCAGCAGTGCCGCGCCCAGGACCGGGGCGGCCGTCACCACCTGCGGCATCGCCTTCGGGGCACGGGCTGTCAGCAAGTGCTCGATGTGGTTGTTCAGTTGGGCGTGCCGGGCCGACAGGACGCCGCCGCCCAGGAGGACCGGGGCGGGCTCGTCCAGGAGGTCCAGGCGGGTCAGGGCGACCACCGCCATGGAGACCACCTCCTCGGCCTGGCGTTCCACGATCGTGCGGGCGATCGTGTCGCCGTCGGCGGCGGTGGCGAAGAGGACCGGGGTCAGTTCGTGGCGCCGGAGCACCGGGATGTGCTCCAGGTGCAGCGCCTCCACGAGGGCGTACACGGACGGCAGTCCGAAGTGGGCGGGGAGGGTGCGGGACAGGGCGGTGGGGGCACCGCGGCCGTCCTCCGCCCGGGACGCGTGCCACAGGGCCTCCTCGGACAGGCCCCAGCCGCCGCCCCAGTCCCCCGAGACTCTGCCCAGGGCCGGGAAGCGGGCCGTGCGGCCGTCGGGGCGCATGCCCACGCAGTTGATGCCCGCGCCGCAGACGACCGCCACGCCCCGGGGTTCCGCCGCACCGGCCCGCAGGATGGCGAAGGTGTCGTTGCGGACCGTCACCGTCGCGCCCCACGCGCGGGCCCGCAGCGCCGCCGCCAACCGGTCCTCCTCCACGGGGAAGTCGGCGTTCGCCAGGCACGCCGAGACGTGCGTGACCGAGGTGAGCCCCGCGGCGGTGAGGGCCTTCGTCACGGTCTGCGCCAGGTCGTCCACCGCCGCGTCCACTCCCACGGCCGGCGGGCGGAAGCCGCCCCCGCGTGCCGTGGCGAGGACGTCCCCGTCCGCCGTCACGATCGCGACGTCCGTCTTGCTGTTGCCCGCGTCGATGGCGAGGACTCGTGCGGTCAGGCCCACGCGAGGTGCTCCCGGTTGTGTGCGATCAGCCGGTCGGTGAGCGTCTCGGCGTACGCGTACTGCCCGACGAGGGGATGGGAGAGCAGGGCACGCAGGACACGGTCCCTGCCGCCGTGCAGGGCGGCCCGGAGGGCCAGGTCCTCGTAGGCCGTCACGCTCGCCATCAGGCCGGCGCAGAGGGGATCCACGGGGGGCACAGGCAGCGGAGCCGCGCCCTTGGACCCCACCGCCGCCTGCACCTCGATCACCGCGTCGTCGGGCAGGAACGGGAGCGTGCCCCGGTTGTACGTGTTCACCACCTGGTACGGCGAGCCGCCGCCGCCCAGCAGGGCCGCCGCCAGGTCCACCGCCGCCTCCGAGTAGAAGGCGCCGCCCCGCTGGGCGAGCAGCTCCGGCTTCTCGTCCAGGGCCGGGTCCGCGTACATCGCGAGCAGTCGGCTTTCCATCGCCGCCACTTCGGCCGCTCGGGACGGTTTCGTCCTCAGTTCCCTCACGACCTCGTCGTGCGCGTAGTAGTAGCGCAGGTAGTAGGAGGGGACCACGCCCAGGGTGTCGAGCAGGGGGCGGGGCAGGCGGAGGTCCGCGGCGATCGTGTCGCCGTGCTCGCCCAGCAGTTTCGGCAGGACGTCCTCGCCTTCCGGGCCGCCCAGGCGTACGGCCGTCTCCCAGGTGAGGTGGTTGAGGCCCACGTGGTCGAGGTGGACGTCCGACGGCGTCACGTTCAGCAGGCCGGCGAACTTGCGCTGGAGGCCGATCGCCACGTTGCACAGGCCCACCGCCTTGTGGCCCGCCTGGAGCAGGGCGCGGGTGACGATGCCCACCGGATTCGTGAAGTCGATGATCCAGGCCCCGGGGTTGGTACGGCGGACGCGGTCCGCGATGTCCAGGACGACCGGGACCGTGCGCAGGGCCTTCGCCAGCCCGCCGGCGCCGGTGGTCTCCTGGCCCACGCAGCCGCATTCCAGGGGCCAGGTCTCGTCCTGCTCGCGGGCCGCCTGGCCGCCCACGCGCAGTTGCAGGAGGACCGCGTCAGCGCCGTCCACGGCCTCGTCCAGGTCGCTGGTCGTGGTGACGCGGCCCGGGTGGTCCTGGCGGGCGAGGATGCGGCGGGCCAGGCCGCCGACCAGGTCGAGACGGTCCTGGGCGGGGTCCATCAGGACCAGTTCCTCGACGGGCAGGGTGTCCCTCAGGCGGGCGAAGCCGTCCACGAGTTCGGGGGTGTAGGTCGAGCCTCCGCCGACCACGGTGAGTTTCATGTCTGCTTAACCCTTTACTCCGGTGAGCGTGACACCCTCGACGAACGCCTTCTGGGCGAAGAAGAACACGAGGATCACGGGGGCCATGACCAGCACGGTGGCGGCCATGGTGAGGTTCCAGTCGGTGTGGTGCGCGCCCTTGAACGACTCCAGGCCGTAGGAGAGCGTCCAGGCGCCAGGGTTCTCCGAGGCGTAGATCTGGGGGCCGAAGTAGTCGTTCCACGCGTAGAAGAACTGGAAGAGGGCCACTGCGGCTATGCCCGGCTTGGCCATCGGCAGAACGACCTTCAGCAGCGTGCGCAGGTCACCGCAGCCGTCCACCTTGGCCGCGTCCACGTACTCGTCGGGGATCGTCGTCAGGAACTGGCGCAGCAGGAAGATCGAGAACGCGTCGCCGAACGCCATGGGGATGATCAGCGGCCAGAGCGAGCCGGACAGGTCCAGCTGCTTCGCCCAGAACAGGTACATCGGGATGACGACCACCTGCGGCGGCAGCATCATCATCGAGATGACCAGCATCAGCGCGAGATTGCGGCCGCGGAAGCGGAACTTGGCCAGGGCGTAGGCGACGGGGATCGAGGAGACGACCGTGAGAACCGTGCCCAGGCCCGCGTAGACGAGGGTGTTCCTCCACCAGGTGAGGAAGCCGGGGGTGTCGAGGACCTCGGCGTAGTTGCCCCACTCCCAGGTGTGCGGGATCAGGTCGCGGCTCAGCGCCTGGCTGTCGCTCATCAGGGAGGTGAGGAAGACGAAGACGAAGGGGAGCGTGAAGAAGAGGGCCGCCGCGATGCCGAGCGAGTGGATCGCGATCCATTCCAGCAACGCCCTGCGGTGGGCGGTGCGTTCCGACGGGGAGGGCGGGGTCTTCAGCTCCAGGGGCTTGTCGAGCAGCTGTGTCATCGTTCACCTGCCTGGATCAGGCCGCCCCGGCGGCGCATCAGGAGGGCTGTGAAGGCCATGGAGAGGGTGAAGAGGACCAGGGCCACCACACAGGCCGAGCCGTAGTCGAAGCGCTGGAACCCCAGGTTGTAGACGAGTTGGGGAAGGGTGAGGGTCGACTTGTCGGGGTAGCCGGGCTCGAACAGGGTGCCCGCACCCTGGATCACGCCCGAGGCGACCTTTCCGGCGATCAGCGGCTGGGTGTAGTACTGCATCGTCTGGATCACGCCCGTGACGACCGCGAACATGACGATCGGCGAGATGTTCGGGAGCGTGACGTAGCGGAAGCGCTGCCAGGGGCTCGCGCCGTCCAGTTCGGCCGCCTCGTACTGCTCCTTCGGCACGTCGAGCAGGGCCGCCATGAAGATGACCATCAGGTCGCCGATGCCCCACAGGGCCAGCAGGGTCAGGGCCGGCTTCGACCAGGTGGGGTCGTTGAACCAGCCGGGGGTGGGCAGACCGGCCCTGTCGAGGAGCGAGTCGACCGGGCCCGTGCCGGGGTTGAGGAGGAAGGCGAAGGCCATCGTGGCCGCGACCGGCGGGGCCAGGTAGGGCAGGTAGAAGAGGGTGCGGAAGACACCCGTGGCCGTCTTGATCCTGGTGATCAGCAGGCCCACGCCCAGGCCGAAGGCGACCCGGAGCGTGACCATGACGACGACCAGCCACAGGGTGTTGCGCAGGGCGGGCCAGAAGAGGGGGTAGTGCTCGAAGACGTACGCCCAGTTCTTCGTGCCCGCCCACGCAGGCGGTTTGAAGCCGTCGTACCGCATGAACGAGAAGTAGACGGTGGAGAGCAGGGGGTAGGCGAAGAAGACCGAGAAGCCGATCAGCCAGGGCGACAGGAACGCCAGGGTGCGCAGGGCCGAGCGGCGGTGTTTCGCGCGCAGGGTGGGAGTGCTCATGGCCTACTTCGCCTGCGCGATGTCCGTGTCGATCTGCCGGGCGGTTTCCCGAAGGCCCTGCTTCAGGTCGGTCGCCCTGCCGCTCTCGTAGTCGTAGCCGAACTGCTGGACGGTCGTGAGGTAGACGCCGCCGTTGACGGAGGCGGGGGCCGTGGTGGAGTGCGGGTTCGCGGCGATCTCCAGGAACGTCTTGAACCGTGGGTCGTACTTCAGCTTCGGGGACTTCAGGGCCGCCAGCGTCGAGGGTACGTTGTGGATGGCGTTGGAGAAGTCCACCACCGCGTCCGTGTCGGTGGTCATGTACTTCACCAGCTCCCAGGCCGCGTTCTGCTTCCTGCTGGTCGCGGCGATGCCGGCGATGGTGCCGGTGATGTAGCCCTTGCCGTACTGGTCGGCCTGGTCGTCGGGGACGGGCAGCGGGGCCACGCCGATGTCGAACTTCGGCTTGGTGTCCAGGGCCATGCCCAGACGCCACTCACCGTCGAGCTGCATGGCGACCTGGCCGGTGTGGAAGGGGTGCTTGGGGCCCCACTCGTCACCGAGCTTCGAGCGGTACGTCTCCAGCCTGCGGTAGCCGCCGAGTTCGTCGACCAGCTTCTTCTGGAGCGTGAACGCCTTCTCGAACGCCGGGTCCTTGCCGACGTTCGACTTGCCGTCCTTGTCGAAGTACGTCGGGGAGAACTGGCCGAGGTAGTGCTCGGTGGTGGTCTCCCAGCCGTGGTAGTTCGGCATGAAGCCGAGCTGCTTGTACGAGTCGCCCTGGCGGATCGTCAGCTTCTTCGCGTCCTTCTCGAACTCCGACCAGGTCTTGGGCGGGGTGGTGATGCCGGCCTTCTCGAACGCCGTCTTGTTGTAGTAGAGGCCGTAGGCGTCCCCGAGGAGGGGGACCGCGCAGCGGTCGCCGTCGAACTGGGTGTACTCGTTCATCGCCTTCGGGAAGGTCTGCCGCGGGTCGACGCCCGACTTCTCGAAGAACGGGTTGAGGTCCACCAGGGCGCCCGAGGAGCAGAACTTGCCGACGCTGTTCGTGGTGAACGACGAGATCACGTCCGGGGCCTTGCCGCCGCCGGTGCGCAGGGCCTGGTTCATCTTGTCGTCCGTCATGTTGCCGACGACGTCGACGTGGATGTTGGGGTGCGCCTTCTCGAACCCCGTGACCAGGTCCTGGACGGCCTTCACCTCCGAGGGCGCGCTCCAGGCGTGCCAGAAGGTGATGGTCGTCTCCTTGGACGCGTCGTCGCCCGCACCGGCGTCGGACTGGCCGGTGCACGCGGTGGCGAGGAGGGCGAGGGAGGCGGAGGCGGCGAGTGAGATGACTGTTTTTCTGGATTTTCCGGGCATGGCGGAGCTCCCTGAGGACGGGGAAGAGGGGGAGACGGGGTATGCGGAAGGGGGGTGGGTCAGCGGGAGGTGTCGAAGACCTCGTCGCGCGTCGTCGCGAGGGCGCTCTCCAGGGCGCCGCGCAGCACGGGGTGTTCACGGACGTCGCCCACGACCAGGCGCGGGCGGGAGGCGGCCAGCTCTTCCAGTTCGGCCTGGACGAGGGCGCGCAGGGGCTCGCCGCCCGACGTGAGGGATGCGCCGCTCAGCACGACGAGTTCGGGGTCGAGGACCGAGACCAGCGAGGCCAGACCGGTGGCCAGCCGGGTCGCGTAGGTCCCGAGGAGGTGCCGGTGGGCGTCGTCGTCCGACCGCGCCGCCCTGGCGAGCAGTTCGGCGGCGGCCTCGGCGTACGGCCCCTGAGGGATGTCCTGGATGCCGAGCTCCCCGGCCAGCCGGGGAACGGCCTGCGAACCGGCGAGTTCCTGGTAGCCGCCGCTGTTGGCCTTGGTGACCTGGCGGACCAGGGGGGTGCCCGGCACCGGCAGGAAGCCGACCTCGCCGGCGCCGCCGGTCCAGCCGCGGTGCAGCCGGCCGCCCAGCACCAGGGCGGCGCCCAGGCCCTCCTCGTTCCACAGCAGCACGAAGTCCGTGTGGCCCCGGGCCGCGCCGAGGCGCTGCTCGGCGAGCGCGACCAGATTGACGTCGTTCTCGTACTCGAACGGCATCGGCAGCGCGGCGGCGAGCTCGTCCAGCAGGGTGGGGGAGTGCCAGCCGGGAAGGTGGGAGGCGTAGCGCAGCCGGCCGGTGGCCGGGTCGAAGGCGCCGGGAGTGCCGATGACCAGGCGGTGGATGTCGTCCCGGGCGAGGCCCGCCGCTTTCACCGCGCCGTCCAGGGCGTCGGTGACCTGCTGGACGACCGGGGTGCCGGTGCGCCGGCCGGGGGTGGGCAGCTCGTGGCGGCCGACCGTGCGGCCGGTGATGTCGGCGACGGCGGCGAGGATCCGCTGGGGAGTGACGTCGAGCCCGGCCGCGTAACCGGCCGCCGGGTTGACCTCGTAGAGCTGGGCGCTGGGCCCCGGCCGGCCTTCGGTGGTGCCGGTGGCCAGGACGAGGCCCGCCGCCTCCAGGCGGGCCAGCAGCTGGGAGGCGGTCGGCTTGGACAGGCCGGTGAGCTTGCCGATCCGGGTGCGGGAGAGCTGTCCGTGCTCCAGCAGCAGGTCGAGGGCGGCCCGGTCGTTCATGGCGCGCAGGACGCGCGGGGTGCCCGGCGTGCCGGCGGTTCCTGCCATGCGTGTCCACACCTGCCCTTCGGCTGCTCAGCTTCTCAGTGATCAGGCGGGGAAGTCCATCGGACGGCCCTGCCCTCGAGATCATTGTTAGGAAAGTTTCCTATCGGTGGGAGGAAGGTAGGCCCGGTGTCACACGGGCGTCAAGAGGGGACGGCCTGTCGTGGGCCGGTCCTGTCTGGTGGACCTGTCTGCCGGACATGCCAGGAGGGCGGTGCCCGGCAGAACCGGACACCGCCCTCCTTCGTCGGGTGTGCTGCTACTTCGTGGTGCTCGTCGGCGTGGGGGGAGCGAGCGGGGACGCCGCCGCCGACTGCGGGGACGCCGTGTTCGCGTACACCGACGGCGCGGCCATCCCCGCCGTCGGGTCGACGGGCTGCTCCTCCACCGAGGCCGTGGCGCCGCCGACGATCCGGATGTCCGCCGCGTCGAAGGCCCGCTTGACGCGCCAGCGCAGCTCGCGCTCCACGGTCAGGGACTTGCCGGGCATCGTCTTGGCCGTGACGCGCACGACCATGGAGTCCAGCAGCACGCTGTCCAGGCCCAGGACCTCGATCGGGCCCCACAGCAGTTCGTTCCAGGGCTCCTCGGCGCTCATCTTCTCGGCGACCTCGTCCAGGGTGGCCTTGACCTTGTCCAGGTCCTCGCCGGCGTGCACGGTGACGTCGACGTTGGCCGTGGCCCAGCCCTGGGAGAGGTTGCCGATGCGCTTGACCTCGCCGTTGCGGACGTACCAGATCTCACCGCCGTCGCCGCGCAGCTTGGTCACACGCAGGCCCACCTCGATCACCTCGCCGGAGGCGACGCCCGCGTCGATCGTGTCGCCGACGCCGTACTGGTCCTCCAGGATCATGAAGACGCCGGACAGGAAGTCCGTGACGAGGTTGCGGGCACCGAAGCCGATCGCGACACCGGCGACACCGGCCGAGGCCAGCAGCGGGGCGAGATTGATCTGGAAGGTGCCGAGGATCATCAGCGCCGCGGTGCCGATGATCAGGAACGACGCCACCGAGCGGAGCACCGAGCCGATGGCCTGCGAGCGCTGCCGCCGGCGCTCGACGTTCACGAGCAGGCCGCCCAGCGCGCTGCCGTCCACGGACTGGACGGTCCGGTTCATGCGGTCGATCAGCTTGGTGATGGCCCGTCGTACGAAGACCCTCAGCACTGCGGCTATGACGACGATGAGCAGGACCCGGAGCCCGATCGCCAGCCACGTCGACCAGTTCTGCTCGACCCAGCCGGCGGCGTTCGTCGCGCTCTCCTGGGCGTCCTGGAGCGAAGGCACTCTCGGGGACTGGGTATCCGAGGGGGTCGGCGACGGTGACGGGTCGGCGGCCATCAGGACGGCGTCCGCGAGGGACAGGGACACGGCAGGTACCTCCAGGTGCAGCGGTCCGCCCCGGTGCGGTGGTTCAGGGGGTCAAGGTCACGGCAGGGTCACCGAAGGGGCAGAACCACCACACTAACGGGGCATTGTGTGTGCTATCGCGGAATGTGTGAAGGAGAGACCGTGCTCACCTGGGCTTGAACAGGCCATGATCCTGGGGATGAATGGGATGTGGTCGAAAACACTCCCAGCCCGTTACGGGGACATGGTGGCGCTTCCACCAGGCATGAGGGGAGACTGGCTACGAATCGTCCCGGCGCGAGCCACGCGCCGCCGGCGTCCAAGGAGGCATCCGTGCCGCATGTCCTGGTCCTCAACGCGTCGTACGAGCCACTCGGCGTCGTACCGCTCCGCCGCGCGCTCGTCCTCGTCCTCGAGAACAAGGCCGTCTGCCTCGAGGAGTCCGGCGCCTATCTGCACAGCGCGACCGTCACAGTCCCCGCACCCAGCGTGGTCCGGCTCAAGCGATTCGTCCGGGTTCCCTATCGGGGGCCCGTTCCTCTCACCCGCCGGGCGCTGTTCGCCCGCGACGGGGGCCGGTGCATGTACTGCGGTGGCGTCGCAACCAGCGTCGACCACGTCATCCCGCGCAGTCGCGGGGGCAAGCACGTCTGGGACAACGTGGTGGCGTCCTGCCGCCGCTGCAACCACGTGAAGGCCGACCGGCACCTCTTCGAGATCGGCTGGCGGCTGCGCCACAAACCCGCCCCGCCGTCGGGCCTGGCCTGGCGCATCATCGGGACCGGCCATAGGGACCCGCGCTGGCTGCCGTACTTGCAGCCGTACGGCGCGGACGACGCCATGGCCCGGATCGACGGCATTTCCGCCTGACGAGGATCCGGGCCTTCGTATTGCCGCGATACCGCCGCCCGGCGGCGGTATCGCCCTGCGCTTGCCTGGGCCTCCGGTCTGGGAATCCGCCGCGCTTGCCTGGGCCTCCGGTCTGGGAATCCGCCGCGCTTGCCTGGGCCTCCGGCCCGGGAATCCCCTGCGCCTGCTCGCACGGGCCACCGGCCTGGGAATCCGTCGCGCCCGCCTGGGCCAGGGGCCCCGGGAAACCCCCCGTTCCCCCGGGGCCCGGCCGGTCATGGGCAGCCCCGCCGGCCCCACCGGACCCATGTCACGCGTAGCGCAGCTCCCCGGGTCGCACCGAGCGGCCCAGCAGCGGCAGTGAGGTTGCCGCGGCGAGCAGGCAGGCGGCGTAGACGGCGAGAGGGACCAGGACCGTCACCCAGGGAACCGGGTGGTCGGTGAGCAGCGCGTACCAGGTGCCGATGGCCGTCCCGCCCAGGCCCGCGAGCAGCACCGCCGGCGCCAGCGGCAGCGCGGTCTCCAGCAGCAGGGACCGGCCGAGCACCGCGCGCGGCACCCCGGCGGCGGCCTGCGCGGCCAGGCCCCGGCGGCGGGTGGCCATGGACTCGGCGGTGCCGAGGGCGAGACCGGACAGCGTGATCGCGAGGGCGACCGCGACGGCGGCGCCCGTGAGGTCGATGCCCCGGGTGTAGTAGCCCAGGTTCTCGGTGAGGCTCTCGCTGGAGTGCACCGCATCCAGGAAGACCTCCCGGATGCCCATGAAGCCGCCCCCGACGACCGTCACCAGCAGCACCGCCGCGTGCGTACGGGCGGCCGCCCACGGGTCGTCGCGCAGCCGCTCCGCCGCGATCAGGACCGCCGCCGACCGGGCCCGGGCCGCCAGGAGCCGCCCCATGCCCTTGGCCACGGCCCCGGAGAGCCACACCGAGCCCGCGCCGACCGCGAGGACCACACCCACCATCGTCAGCGGCAGCCCGGCGCTCGGCCGGTTGGATGCGGCCGGGGACGTGCCGAGCAGGGCGAACAGCGCCGCCGCCCCGACCAGCAGCAGCCCCGCCAGGAACAGCAGCCCCGGTCCCCGTCCGCTGCGCGGCGCGACCCTGCGCACCCAGCCGAGGGGCGAGGCCACCACCCGGCGCAGCGCCAGCGCGCCCGCCGCCGCGCCCAGCAGCGGTACGGCGACGGCGACCAGAGCGATCCCCGCCCAGGTGAGGGCCGTGGGCCGGTCCCAGAGGCGCAGCAGGAGCAGCACGGAGAAGACGGTGGCGACGGCCGAGCCCAGCAGACAGGCGAGCCCGGTCTCCAGCGCGGCGATCCGCCGCACCTGCCAGGGCGTCGCCCCGGCCAGCCGCAGGCCGGCCAGCCGCCGGTCGCGGTGCACCGCCCCGATCCGGGCGCACTGGCCGAGGAACCCGAGTACCGGCACGAGCAGGAGCAGCAGGCCGGCGATCACGCCGGACCGCGTGCCGGGCTCGTTCAGCAGGCCCGAGGCGACGGGCACGTAGTAGCTGCCGCCGCGCAGGGACGCCAGGGCGACGGCTGCCAGGGCGAAGCCGGTCGCGAGCGCGGCGCCCACCGCCGTGAGGGTCACCCGCCACCATTCGCCGCGGTCGGACCCCCGGGTGAGTTCCCAGGCGAGGCGCAGATCGGCCCGGAGCGACGTCACGCCGTCACCCCCAGCGCCGCCACGGCCCCGTCCCGCAGCCGGACCTCGCGGTCCGCGTACGCGGCCACCTGGGCGTCGTGCGTGATCAGCAGGACGGCCGTGCCCGCGTCGCGGGCCGTGTGGACGAGGGCCGTCATGACCTGCTCGCCGGCCAGGGAGTCCAGCGCGCCCGTCGGCTCGTCGGCGAAGACCACCCGCGGGCCGGTGACCAGGGCCCGGGCCAGTGCGGCCCGCTGCGCCTGGCCGCCGCTCAGCTCGCCCGGCCGCAGGTCCTCCTGGCCCCGCACCCCGAACCGCTCCAGCCACTCACCGGCCCGGGCCCGGGCCTCGGCCCGGCCGGTGCCCGCCAGCAGCAGCGGCAGGGCGGCGTTGTCCAGGACCGTCAGCTCGGGGATGAGCTGGCCGAACTGGAACACCACGCCGAACTCGGTGCGCCGCAGCTCGCTCAGCCGCTTCTCGGGCAGGTCCTCCAGCCGCCGGCCGTCGTAGGTGACCGAGCCCGCGTCCGGGCGGACGATGCCGGCCAGGCAGTGCAGCAGCGTCGATTTCCCGCTGCCGCTCGCGCCGGTCACGGCGAGGATCTCTCCGGCGTGCAGTTCGACCGACGCGCCGCGCAGGGCGGGTGTCCGGCCGTGCGCCTTGGTGAGACCGGCGGCCGTGAGAAGGGGCACGGGTCTGCTCATGCTGCGTCGACCTCCGCGGTCAGGGTGGTGAGCCGGTCCGCCGTGGTGCTCATCCAGCGGAGGTCGGCGTCGAGGTGGTTGAGGGCGTAGTCCGCCGAGAGCACGGTCGCGAGATCGGCGCCCTTGGCGGCCTTGACCGCCGTGAGCTCCCGCATCCGTTCCATGTGCGCGGCGCGCTGGGCGCTCAGGTACCGGGCCGGGTCACCGCCGGAGAGGATCGCGACCACGACCTTGGCGAAGATCTCGTTGGCCACGAAGGGTGCGGGGGGTGCGATCTCCCCGGCCCACCGGGCCAGTTCGTGGGTCCCCTCGTCGGTCGCCCGGTACGCCGTGCGCTCCGGGCCGCCGTCCGAGCCGGTGCCGTCGACCTCGGCGAGGCCGTCCCGCACGAGGCGCTGCAGGGTCGTGTAGACCTGCCCGTAGGCCAGCGGGCGGGCCTGCGGGAAGCGTTCGTCGTGGCGCCGCTTGAGGTCGTAGCCATGGCTCGGACCCGTCGCGAGCAGGCCCAGCAGGATGTGGCGGGTGCTCATGCCGATCATTATGTACTGAGTACATGTACTGAGTGAATAGTGATCGACGTGGAATTCCTCCGCCGGGCCCCGCAAGGCTCACTCAGAGACGGCGTACGCCTCCGCCGACCACAGCGAATATCCGTACTGTGTCGCCCGCTTGTCGCCCTGTACCCGCACGAAACGCACGTCCCGCTCGTCCATCGGGACGCTCTCCCGGCCGCCCCCGCTGTCCCGCACGGTGGCGGCGGTGCGCCAGCGGCGGCCGTCCGGGGAGACCTGGACGCGGTACGCCGACGGGTGCGCGTCCTGCCAGTGCAGCGCGACCCGGCCGAGCCGCGCCGGGCGGGCCAGCTCGACCTGCCACCAGGCGCCGTCGTCGACCGGGGACGACCAGCGGGTCTCCGGGTCCCCGTCGTTCGCCGCCGACGCGGGGAAGTCGGGCGTCTCGTCCCCCGAGGAACGGGCGGTGCCGCCGCGGGCCAGGTCGGGGCCGCCGGTGGGAGGGACGGCCCGGACGGTGAGCGTGCGGTCCGTCCCCGCGAACCCCAGCCGGACCGCGTACGACCGCAGCGGGGTGCCGCGCTCGACGGTCACCTCGACCGGGACCTCCACCGTCGTGCCGCGCCGCACGGTCAGCTCGCCCTTCGGTACCCGGACCCGGACGCCGTCGGGCGCCTCGGCGGTGAGCCTGCCGCGCACGTCGGAGGGGCGCAGCGACCCGAGCCGGGCGGTCAGCCGCTCGGTCCGCCCGGTCCCGACGTCCGCCCGGTCGCGGGGCAGGCCCAGGGAGATGGCGGGGGATCCGGTGAACCAGGGGACGAGGTGGTGGACGCGGGACGGGCCGGGGCCGGTGACCCGCAGGGCGTCGGCCCGTGCCGCGATCCGTACCTCGGTCGCTCCGGACGCGTCCAGCCGGCCCGCCTCGCGCCAGCCCCGCCCCGGCTCGTGCACCTCGACGGCTCCCTCGGTGCCCGGCTCGGTCAGGGCCGTCACGGCGGTCAGCGCCCGCGCCCGAGGCAGGCGCAGGGTGCGGCCGTCGCCGGGGTTGCGGGGCGGCTCGTGGTGGATGCCCGACCAGGCCGCGTACGACTTCTGCGCCCGTCGCAGGAAGGGGTCCAGCACGTCCGTGCCGACCTCGACCGGCGCCGACTCCAGCCGGGCCCGCAGCGCGCCCAGCCTGCGGTACGCGTTCCAGGCCGCCGCGGCGTCCCCGGCGCGCTGCGCGTCCAGCATGCCGAGCGCGGCCGTGCCCGCCTCGCCGTAGCGGGCGAGCTGCTCGGACCAGGGGGCGACCTCGGCGCCGAGGCCGGTCCCCGACAGCCGCCGCGGCAGCTCGTGCAGCACGGAGAAGGCCTCGCGCAGCCGCCGCTCGGCGTCGTCGCCGGTGTCCGTGCCGCCCGCCGTGCGGGACGCCCAGTACGCCTCGGTCAGCGGGCGCAGATACGCCGACTCCCCGTCGTCCAGGACCGACGAGGCGTCGTTGCCGGCGAGGGCGGCCAGGGCCTGCTCGCGGCGCCGGTCCCCGCCGGCGAGGTCGGCGATCGCGGCGCGCCAGGACTCCCCGGGGCGGTAGGCGCGCGGGTTCCAGGCGTAGTCGGCGCTGGTGAACAACGGGATACGGGAGGCCTCCGGTTGCTGCATCGCGTTGGCCAGCAGGGCGGCCGAACCGGTCGCGACGGCCGGCTCACGGCCGCGGTACGGACCGAGGAAGATGCGCCCGGGGTCGTAGTCGTTGACCGGGTAGTTGTCCATGGTGACCAGCGGGTGCCCGAACGCCTCACGCGCTTCGGCCAGTTCGCCGCCCGTGATGGTGCGGGGCACCACCCCGACGCCCGTCCACGCCACCTCGACGCGCGCGGCCAGCTCGCTCGCCAGTGCGCGCCGGTAGTCGGTCGTGCCGTCCTCGTAGTACTCGGTCGGCATCAGGGACAGGCCGGCGGCACCGGGGTGGCGCTGCGCCAGGTGCCGGGCCACCGCGTTCGCCACCCGCGCCTGCGCCCGCGCCGCCGCCTCGGGGCCGGAGCCGAACCGGTCGGCGTCGGCCCCGCAGTGCCACTCGCTGTAGCTGACGTCCTGGAACTGGAGCTGGAACGCCCGGAAGCCCAGCGCCCACATCGCGTCCAGCTTGCGCGTCAGCGCCCGCACGTCGGCGTCCGAGGCGAAGCACATGGCCTGGCCCGGGGCCACCGCCCAGCCGAGCATGACGTGGTTGCGGCGCGCCCGCTCGGCCAGCTCCCGGAACCGGGCCCGCTGCGCGGCCGGGTAGGGCTCACGCCAGCGGGCCTGCCGGTAGAGGTCGTCCCCCGGGGCGTACAGGTAGCGGTTCTGCTTGGTGCGCCCCATGAAGTCGAGCTGCGCCAGCCGCTGCCCGTGCGTCCACGCGGTGCCGTAGAAGCCCTCGGTGATGCCGCGCACGGCGCTGCCCGGCCAGTCGCGGACGACGGCCGCTGCGATCGTGCGGCCGGGGCGCAGGAGCTGCCGCAGTGTCTGGACGGCGTGGAAGAGGCCGTCCTCGCCGGTGCCGGTGAGGGAGACGCCGCCCCGGCCCACGGTCAGCTCGTACCCACCGGAGGGCAGGGCGTGGCGGTCGCCCGGGCGTGCGGGTTGCGTGCGTGCGTGCACGACCAGGGCGCCCGGACCGGCCGTGTCCGTGATCCGGCGGGCCCCGGCCCGCCGCAGCACCTCGCGCAGGGTTTCCACCGCGTGCGGGTCCGCCTGCGCGCCGGTGATCAGCGCGACCTCGTCGGGTACCGCGACCGGTGCGCCGTTCGCGCGCAGCGACTGCGGGCGCGGCCAGACGGAGAGGTCCGCTCCGGCGGTGTCGGGGGCCGGTGTCGCGGCCGTGTCCGGGGGAGACGGGGCCGCCAGGGCGGCGGGCGGTGCGACGAGGCTCCCGGCGGCCACGGCGACCGCGAGGGCCACGGTCCGCTTCCCACGCCGCAGTCCCACAGGCCCCCTCCAGATGTGTTCGACCGGCGGGACGAGCCCACCACTCGTTCGGCGAAGGTGTCAACGAGAGTGGCCTTTGTGACTGAAATGCCGGAATCTTGACTGTGTGGAGGGCAGTGGAATGTGAGCAGGAGCACGATGTTGGGTCCGGGGCGTCTGCCTTCGCGTCGACTGGGTAGGGCTGCGATGACCCGTTGAAGTCCCACTCGACAAGGAGGCCCCCGTGGCTGCGATGACTTTCCTTCCGCTCCCGGCCCCGTCCAAACCCGTGGCGGACCCGTCCGCCGACCTCGACGACAACCACCACGACGACCCGCGCTACTGCGTCTTCAGCTCCGAGAGCACCCACACCGAACTGCCGCTGACCAGCGAGCCCCCGCTGCCCGACGCCGAGCCCCTCACCAGTGAGCCGCCGCTCGCCGAAGCCGCCCCCCTGACCAGCGAGCCCCCGGCCTTCGTCCCGGATTTCACGAGGATGTAGATGACCGCACCCCGGCCGGCCGACCCGCCCTCCGAGGACCTGTCCCGCCTCGCCGCCCTGCACGGCGTCGCCACTTCCTACAGTCCGTCCCCGGACCGCTCGGTCGCGGCCTCGGCCACCGCGGTCACCCTGACCCTGGCCGCCCTCGGCGTGGACGCGAGCACGCCCGGCGCCGTCCGCGCCGCGCTCGCGGCCCGCGAGGGGGAACTGGGCGAACGGCTGCTGCCGCCGACCGTCGTCGGCTGGGGCGGCAGCCCCCCGGCCGCCCTGGCCGCGCTCCCCGGGGGAACGCGGCTGCGGATCGACACCGAGCAGGGCGAGAGCCGCACCGGCGCGGACGGCCTGCCACCCGGCGTGCACCGGCTGACCGCCACCGCCCCCGACGGGCGCACCGCCACCGCCCACCTGGTCGTCGCCCCGCCCCGCCTGCCCACCCCCGCCGGGCGCTCCTACGGACTCCTCGTCCAGCTCTACTCCCTGCTGTCCCGTCGCTCCTGGGGCATGGGCGACCTCGGTGACCTCGCCGAGCTGGCCGGCTGGGCCGGACGGTCGCTCGGCGCCGGATTCGTCCAGGTCAACCCGCTGCACGCGGCCGTACCCGGAACACCCACCGACCCCTCCCCCTACCGCCCCTCCTCGCGCCGCTTCCCCGACCCCGTGCACCTGCGCGTCGAGGACGTCCCCGAGGCCGCCTACGTCGAGGACCCCGGACGCCTGTGCGCCCTGCTGGACAGGTCCGCCCGGCTGCGCGAAGCGGTGCTGCGGCACGGCGCGTTGATCGACCGGGACGCCGTGTGGGAGCTCAAACGGGAGGCGCTGGAGCTGCTCGGCGAGGTCCCCCTCGGCCCCGGCCGGCGCGCCGCCTACTGCGACTTCATCGCCGGGCAGGGCCAGGCCCTGGAGGACCACGCCACTTGGTGCGCGCTCGCCGAGGTGCACGGCTCGGACTGGCACCGCTGGCCGACCGGCCTGCGCGACCCGCGGTCGGCCGAGACCGCCCGGGCGCGCAACGGCCTCATGGACCGGGTCGACTTCTGGTCCCGGCTCGCCTGGCTCACCGACACCCAGCTGACCGCCGCGCAGCGCGCCGGGCGCGAGGCCGGGATGCCTGTCGGGATCGTCCACGACCTGGCGGTCGGCGTGCACCCCGGCGGCGCCGACGCCTGGGCGCAGCAGGAGTACTTCGCCGCGGGCATGTCGGTGGGCGCCCCGCCGGACGCCTTCAACGCCCGCGGCCAGGACTGGGGCCTGCCGCCCTGGCGGCCCGACCGGCTGGCCGCGTCCGGCTACGCCCCGTTCCGCGAGCTGCTGCGCGCCCTGTTCCGCTACGCCGGCGCCCTGCGCATCGACCACGTCATGGGCCTGTTCCGCCTCTGGTGGGTCCCGCAGGGCCACCCGCCCACCGAGGGCACCTACGTCCGCTACGACGCCGAGGCCATGCTCGCCGTCCTCGTCCTGGAGGCCTCCCGGGCCGGGGCGCTGGTGATCGGGGAGGACCTCGGCACCGTCGAGCCCGGTGTCCGCGAGGCGCTGCGCGAGCGCGGTGTGCTCGGCACGTCCGTGCTGTGGTTCGAGCGCGACTGGGAGGGCGACGGCCACCCGCTGCCCCCCGAGAGCTGGCGCTCCGACTGTCTGGCCACCGCCACCACCCACGACCTGCCCTCCACGGCCGCCCGCCTGACCGGCGAGCACGTCGAGCTCCGCGACCGCCTGGGGCTGCTGACCCGGCCCCTGGAGGAGGAACGCGCCGAGGCCGCCGCCGACGCGGGGGAGTGGCTGTCCCTGCTCTCCCGGTTCGGCCTGCTGCACGGCACGAGCGGCGGCGGCGACACCTCCTCGGAGGAGGCGGAGATCCAGGCCGTCCACCGCTTCCTGCTGCGCACCCCGGCCCGCATGATCGGCGTCTGGCTCCCCGACGGTGTGGGCGACCGCCGCCCGCAGAACCTCCCCGGGACCTGGGACCAGTACCCGAACTGGCGCCTGCCGATCGCGGACGCTCAGGGGCGGCCGGTGACGCTGGAGGACCTGGCGGCCTCGCCGCGGCTGCACGCGCTGATGGAGGTCCTCAGGGAGGGCGGCGCATGAGCCGGGGGGCTCTTACGGCACCCCGGGCGCGCGGGCCCGGTCGGCGTTGGATATTTTGACACCGTGGACAAGAAGAACGCCCTGCGCGCCGGCGCCCTGGCAGCCGGTACGACGCTGATGATGCTGCTCCTGTCGTCGCCCGCCTCCGCGCTCACGCGCGACGACGGTGACGACCCCGGCACGGGCCTGAGCGTCATCGAGACGCTGGGCCTCTTCGTCTTTGCCCCGATCGTGCTCTACCTGGTCATCGCCGGACTGGTGATGGTCGGCGACAAGACGCACAAGAAGAAGGACCCGACCAGCTCCAACATCGCCACCAAGGCCGAGGCGAAGAGCGAAGTCAAGGCCTGATCCGCGTTCTCCACGAGGGCGCCGTCGCGAACACCGCGGCGGCGCCCTCGTCGTGTCAGGCCCGCTCCGCGCCCGCCAGCAGGTCGCGCAGCAGATCGGCGAGCTGCCCGGCCCGCCGCGCGCCCAGGGCGGACAGCGCCTCCGTCTGGACCGCCAGCCCCGCCCCGACCGCCTCGTCGACCAGTGCGAGGCCCTCGTCGGTGAGCGTGACCTGCAGCCCGCGCCGGTCGTGCGGGTCGGGGGAGCGGCGCAGCAGCCCCGCCCGCTCCAGCTTGTCCAGGCGCCCCGTCATGCCGCCGGTGGTCAGCATCAGCGTCGCGGACAGCTGCCGGGGCGAGAGCGTGTAGGGCTCGCCGGAGCGGCGCAGGGTCGCCAGGACGTCGAACTCCCCGCGGGAGAGGCCGAACGCCGCGTACGCCCGCCCCACCCGCTCGCCGATCGCGTGGGAGAGCCGGTTGATCCGGCCGAAGACCTCCATGGCGGCGGTGTCCAGGTCGGGCCGGACCGTCGCCCACTGGCCGATGATCGCGTCGACGGGGTCCTTGCGCTGCTCGGGGCGTTCGCTCATGGCACGAGTATCGGCCGCTCCTCGGTCACCTGCAAGAAAGTAGCTTGACTGAAAGTTGCTTAACAGTAAGCTACTTTCTGCTGACCTACTCAGAAGGGTGTCCCCATGGCCCTCTCCCGCCCGGCCCTCATCACCCTCACCGCCCTCGCGCCCGTCTCCTGGGGCACGACCTACGCGGTCACCACCGAGTTCCTCCCGCCCGACCGCCCCCTGTTCACCGCCCTGGTGCGCGCCCTGCCCGCCGGCCTGCTGCTGCTCACCCTCGCCCGGGTGCTGCCGCGCGGTGCCTGGTGGTGGAAGGCGGCGGTGCTCGGCGCGCTGAACATCGGCGCCTTCTTCCCGCTGCTGTTCCTCTCCGCCTACCGGCTGCCCGGCGGTCTCGCGGCGGTCGTCGGCTCGGCCGGTCCGCTGTTCGTGGCCGGGCTCTCGGCGCTGCTGCTCGGACAGCGGCCGTCGGCGCGGACCCTGGCGACCGGGGCCGTGGCCGCGTTCGGGGTCAGCCTCGTCGTCCTGCGGGCGGCCGGGGCGCTGGACCCGCTCGGCCTGCTGGCTGCCGTCGCCTCCACGGCGTCGATGTCCACCGGCACCGTGCTCACCCAGCGCTGGGGCCGCCCCGAGGGCGTCGGACCGCTGGCGCTGACCGGCTGGCAGCTGACCGCGGGCGGCCTGCTCATCGCGCCGCTCGCCTTCCTGGTCGAGGGTGCCCCGCCGGCGCTGGACGGCCGGGCGATCGGCGGCTACCTCTACCTCGCCCTCGCGAACACGGCCCTCGCGTACTGGCTGTGGTTCCGGGGCATCGGCCGCATGACCGCCACGCAGGTCACCTTCCTCGGCCCGCTCTCCCCGCTGACCGCGGCCGTCGTCGGCTGGGCGGCGCTCGGGCAGGCGCTGACACCGGTGCAACTCGTCGGGATGGGCCTGGCCTTCGGGGCGACGGTGGCGGGGCAGTTCGTCACCCGGACGCCGCGCACCCCCGACCACGCCGTGAAGGCCCGCACCGCACCGAAACGCGTGCCGACCGGAGCGCCGCGGCGGTAGGCGGGGAACTCCGGCGGCCGCGGCCGGAGAGCAGGCGCAAGGGGCGCCCGGTACACACCGGACGCCCCTTCCGCCGTACGGGAAACCGCCGGGTTACTCCCCGGCCGCCGCGTCCGCCCGCTGGGCCCGCAGGGCGCGCTCGACGCCCGCGCGGGACTCCGAGACCAGGCGGCGCAGGGCCGCGTTCGGCTCGGCGGACGTCAGCCACGCGTCCGTCCTGTCCAGGGTCTCCTGGGACACCTGGACCGTCGGATAGAGGCCGACGGCGATCTGCTGGGCCATCTCGTGCGAACGGGACTCCCAGATGTCCTTGACCACCTCGAAGTACCGCTCCGCGTACGGGGCGAGCACCTCGCGCTGGTCGGTCTGGACGAAGCCGCCGATGACCGCCTCCTGCACGGCGTTCGGCAGCTTGTCGGAGTCCACGACCGACGCCCACGCCTCGGCCTTGGCCTCCGGCGTCGGACGGGCCGCCCGGGCCGTGGCCGCGTGGCGCTCACCGGCGGCCGTGCGGTCACGCTCGTACTCGCCCGCGATCTCCGCCTCGTCGAACCGGCCGACCGCCGCGAGCCGCTGTACGAACGCCCACCGCAGCTCCGTGTCGACGACCAGGCCCTCGATGGTCTGCGAGCCGTCCAGCAGCGCGTCCAGCAGGTCCAGCTGCTCCGGCGTGCGGGCCGTCGCCGCGAACGCGCGCGCCCACGCCAGCTGGTGGTCGCTGCCCGGCGCCGCCGCGCGCAGGTGCGCCAGCGTCGCGTCGGTCCAGCGGGCCAGCAGCGCCTCGCGGGCCGCCGGGTCGGCGTACAGGTCGATCGCGAGCTTCACCTGGCGGTGCAGCGACTGCACGACACCGATGTCGGACTCCTTGCCGATGCCGGACAGCACCAGCGACAGGTAGTCGCGGGCCGCGAGCTCGGCGTCCCGCGTCATGTCCCAGGCCGACGCCCAGCACAGGGCGCGCGGCAGCGAGGACTCGAAATCGCCGAGGTGCTCGGTGACGAAGGCCAGCGACTGCTCGTCCAGGCGGACCTTCGCGTACGACAGGTCGTCGTCGTTGAGCAGGATCACGGCCGGGCGGGTCTGCCCCACCAGCTGCGGTACGGCCGTCAGCTCGCCGTCCACGTCCAGCTCGATCCGCTCCCGGCGGACCAGCTTGCCGCTCGCCTCGTCCAGGTCGTACAGGCCGACGGCGATGCGGTGCGGGCGCAGCGTCGGCTCGCCCTTGGCACCGGCGGGCAGGGCCGGGGCCTCCTGGCGGATGCCGAACGACGTGACGACACCGTCGGCGTCCGTCCCGATCTCCGGGCGCAGCACGTTGATGCCGGCCGCCTGGAGCCACTTCTCCGACCAGGTCCTCAGGTCCCGGCCGGAGGTCTCCTCCAGTGCGCCCAGCAGGTCCGACAGGCGCGTGTTGCCGAAGGCGTGACGCTTGAAGTACGCCTGCACGCCCTGGAAGAACTCGTCCATGCCGACGTAGGCGACGAGCTGCTTCAGGACGCTGGCGCCCTTGGCGTACGTGATGCCGTCGAAGTTGACCAGGACGTCGTCCAGGTCGCGGATCTCCGCCATGATCGGATGGGTCGACGGCAGCTGGTCCTGCCGGTAGGCCCAGGTCTTCATGGAGTTGGCGAAGGTGGTCCACGCGTGCGGCCACCGGCTCCCCGGCGCGTGCGCCTGGCAGGCGATCGAGGTGTACGTGGCGAACGACTCGTTCAGCCACAGGTCGTTCCACCACTCCATGGTCACGAGGTCGCCGAACCACATGTGGGCCAGCTCGTGCAGGATGGTCTCCGCGCGCATCTCGTACGCCGCGTTCGTCACCTTCGAGCGGAACACGTACTGGTCGCGGATGGTCACCGCGCCCGCGTTCTCCATCGCGCCCGCGTTGAACTCGGGCACGAAGAGCTGGTCGTACTTCTCGAACGGGTACGCGTAGTCGAACTTCTCCTGGAACCACTCGAAGCCCTGCCGGGTCACCTCGAAGATGGCGTCCGAGTCGAGGTACTCGGCGAGCGAGGGACGGCAGTAGATGCCGAGCGGGACGGACTGGCCGTCCTTCTCGTACACACTGTGCACGGAGTGGTACGGGCCGACGATCAGCGCCGTGATGTACGTCGAGATGCGCGGCGTCGGCTCGAAGACCCAGACGTTGTCCTGGGGCTCGGGCGTCGGCGAGTTGGAGATGACGGTCCAGCCCTCGGGCGCCTTCACGGTGAACTGGAAGGTGGCCTTCAGGTCCGGCTGCTCGAAGCTCGCGAACACCCGGCGGGCGTCCGGCACCTCGAACTGGGTGTAGAGGTAGGCCTGGTCGTCGACCGGGTCGACGAACCGGTGCAGGCCCTCGCCGGTGTTGGTGTACGCGCAGTCGGCGACGACCCGGAGGATGTTGCGGCCCTGGAGCAGACCGGGCAGGGCGATCCGGGAGTCCGCGAAGACCTCGGCCGGGTCGAGGGAATCACCGTTCAGGGTCACCTCGTGCACGGCCGGCGCCACCAGGTCGATGAACGACTCCGCGCCGTTCCCGGCCGTCACGTCGAAGCGCACCGTGGTCACGGACCGGTAGGTGCCGCCCTCCTGCGCGCCGGAGAGATCGAGTTCGATCTCGTACGAGTCAACGGCGAGCAGCTGCGCCCGCTGCTGCGCCTCTTCGCGGGTCAGGTTTGTGCCAGGCACGCGGTCATCTCCTCGTTATGGGTGGGTTGCGTCATCTTTCCACGGCGCCTCGGCGTCAGGCGACGACGCGGGCGTCTCCTAGGGATACCCCTCGGGCAGGGCCCTTCGTGGGCGAGCGCGACGTCCGGATTCCGCCGGTGAGCGTGGATCGCGCGAGCGAGTCTGGTGACCATGACGACCATCCCGTACACCGCACGCCCCATCGCCCCGCGCGCCCTGGCGGAACTGCGCACGACGGACGACGCGGGCCGCCGGACCGACGGCTTCACCGACACCGAGGGCGGCAGCCCACTGCGCTGCTGTCTGCGCCGCAGCGGGCCGGGCGAACGCATCGCCCTGGTGTCCTACGCCCCGCTGCGCCGCTGGGCCGCGGAGACGGACGCGATGCCGGGTGCCTACGACGAGGTGGGCCCCGTCTTCATCCACGCGGAGCCGTGCGCGGGCCCCGCAGAAGACGTCCTTCCGTTCACCGACGCCCACCGCACGGTCCGCCGCTACTGCGCGCGCGGTCACATCCTGGGCGGTCAGCTCGTCGAGGGACCGGACGCCTTCGAGGAGGCCCTCACGGAAGCATTCGACGACCCGGCCGTGGCACTGATCCACGTCCGGGCCGTCGAGTACGGCTGTTTCCTCTACGAGGTGCGCAGGGACTAGCCCTTCAGTTCCGCCGCCACCAGCTCCGCGATCTGCACCGCGTTCAGGGCCGCGCCCTTGCGGAGGTTGTCGTTGGAGACGAAGAGGGCCAGGCCGTTGTCCACCGTCTCGTCGCGGCGGATGCGGCCGACGTAGGACGGGTCCTTTCCGGCGGCCTGGAGGGGGGTCGGGATGTCGGAGAGCTCGACCCCCGGGGCGTCCTTCAGCAGCTCCGCCGCGCGCTCCGGGGAGATCGGGCGGGCGAAGCGGGCGTTGACCTGGAGGGAGTGGCCGGAGAAGACCGGGACGCGCACACACGTGCCGGAGACCTTCAGCTCGGGGATCTCCAGGATCTTGCGGGACTCGTTGCGGAGCTTCTGCTCCTCGTCGGTCTCGTTCAGACCGTCGTCGACGAGGTTGCCCGCGAAGGGCAGCACGTTGAAGGCGATGGGGCGCTTGTAGACGCCCGGCTCCGGGAAGTCGACCGCCTCGCCGTCGTGGGTGAGCTTCTCGGCGTCGGCGACGACCTTCTGCGTCTGGCCGTGCAGCTCGGCGACGCCCGCGAGGCCGGAACCGGAGACCGCCTGATACGTGGCGACGACCAGGGCCTCGAGGCCCGCCTCGTCGTGCAGCGGACGCAGCACCGGCATCGCGGCCATGGTCGTGCAGTTCGGGTTGGCGATGATGCCCTTGGGGCGGTTCTTGATCGCGTGCGGGTTGACCTCGGAGACGACCAGGGGCACCTCCGGGTGCTTGCGCCACGCGGAGGAGTTGTCGATCACGACCGCGCCCTGCGAGGCGACCTTTTCGGCCAGCGCCTTGGACGTGGCACCGCCCGCGGAGAACAGCACGATGTCCAGGCCGGTGTAATCGGCGGTGGCGGCGTCCTCCACCGTCACGCCGTCCAGCTGCGTCCCCGCGGAACGGGCCGAGGCGAACAGGCGCAGCTCGGTGACCGGGAAGTTCCGCTCCGTGAGGATCCTGCGCATGACCGTGCCCACCTGTCCGGTGGCTCCGACGATTCCGACCCTCACGGTGTCTCCCTCTCCTGCGTTTCACGTACTCGTTGCTTGGCCGAGGCTTTTCCATCATGCGGCCGACCACGGCCCGCCTGTCCACTTCTTTCCCTGGTCTGCCCGGAGAGTGGGACGGCCTGTCCCACCCCATGGTTGCGGACCTGCGGTGTCGACCCCGCTGAGCTGGAGGAATTCGTCCGGCAGGGGTCGTGCGCCGCAAGCTCGCCTGCCCATGCCGGTCCCGGCCACACGGAAGTGTGATGTACGCCTCGGCCGTCCCGGCGGAACTCGCCGCGCGGTCAGCGAACGTTCCGGGACGTGTCGGCGTCGTAGGAGAAACGACGTGAGGGGGGTGGCTTGTGCTGTTGCGCGGAAGGCCACGGCGCGGCCGGGAGGCGCACGCGGCGACCGGCGACGACCCGGGGGGCGGAGCCGATCCGCTGGACGCGGCACAGGAACGCCGGGTGCGGGCGGTGCTCGCGCTCGGCGGGGTGCCGCAGGCGGACCTGCCGGACGGGGTGCAGCAGGTCCGCCTGCGGCTGCTGGAGCGGGCCGCCAGCGGCCGGGAGGCGCCGCGGGACGTCTCGGCGTGGGCGGCGGTCGTCGCCTCCAACCTCGCCATGGACTGGCACCGGGCCAAGCGCCGCCAGGAGCGGCTCGGGGAGCGGCTGGCCGCCCTGCGCCAGCCGGCGGAGCATCCCTCCGGCGAGGACAGCAGCGTGCTGTCCGTCGCCGTCGCCCAGGGCCTGGACGAGCTGCCCGACGCCCAGCGGCAGGTCGTCGTCCTGCGCTTCTACGCCGATCTGCCGGTCCGGTCCATCGCCGAGCAGCTCGGCGTCCCGGAGGGCACGGTCAAGAGCCGGCTGCACACGGCCGTACGGGCCCTGCGCGCCCGCCTGCACGAGGACGAGGTGGTGTGACGTGACCGCCCAACAAGACAAGGCCGGGCGTGACGGGGCCGACGCGCTGATGGCGGCGATCACCGGCGAGGAGCCACCGCACGAGGCCCGCGCGAGTGACGCCTTCATGGCCGAGTACCGGTCCGCGACCGCCGACGTGGCGTTGCTGCGCGAGCAGCTGGGGCTCATCGGGCAGGCACTCGCCGAGCCCTTGGAGGAACCAGGACCCCAGACCGGCGGCGGCGCCTCCGTGACGCCGCTTGCCGTCCGCCGTAAGCGTCCCGAGCCTCTGGCCCTCGCCTTGAAGGGCCTCGTCGCGGCCGTCGGGGCCAGTCTGGTGATCGGCATGGGCTGGCTCGTCGTCCACAGCGGCGACATGGGCGCCGCGGACGATCAGGGCGGGTCGGCCGCCTCCGACAGCTCCGCCGGCCGGCCGCACACCGAAGGGGACGCCAAGCTCAGCCACGCCGGGTACCTCGCCTGCGCCCGGCTCGTCGTCGAGGGCACCGTCGCCGGGGTCGAGCCCCTTCCCGGCACCGGCCAGGACCGCATCACCCTGGACGTGACGCGCTACTACAAGCCCGACAAGGGCCGGGCTCGGATCACCTTCCCCCTGGAGACCGGTGCCGAGCCCCCGCTGCGGACCGGTGACCACATGCTCGTCGGTGTCTCCGGCGGGCAGGCCGAGCCCGACCTGTGGACGACGGACGAGAAGGAGATCGCCCGCGACCGGGCGTGGATCACCGAGGCGCTGCCCGCCTCGCGCACCTTCCCGTGCGGGTGAGGAGCAACGACAAGGGCGGGCGCCCGTACGGACGCCCGCCCCACCGTTGCCGTGGTACCGCTACGGCAGGACCTTCTCGATCTTCACGCTGCCCACGCCCGCGGCCGTGCCGCGCGCGTTGACCAGCTGGACCTGGCCGAAGAACTCACGCCCCTCGGGAGCGGCCGCCGCGGCGGTGACGCTGCCCGAGACGGTGGCCGAGTCGCCCGTGCCGAGCTTCACCGGCGCCGATCCGTCGACGGTGACGCTGCCGAGGGAGGGGGAGAAGAACACGTCCCGGTAGTCGTACTCGGTGGTGCCGGCCGGCACGGAGTAGCCGACGACCTGGATCGAGTACGTGCCGGCCGCCGGGGACGGGATGGAGACCGACTCCTCCGAGTCACCGTCGGCGGAGCTGCCGACCTGCTTGCCCGACGCGTCGTACACGGCGAGGTCCAGGTCGGCGGCGTTGTCCGAGACCGAACCGATGGCGACGTCGAGGGACTTGGCGCCCGCGGGCACCGCGACCGTCGTGGTCTGCGTCTCGCCCTGCTTGATCGAGGGGCGGGTCGCCTTGGCCGAGCCCAGCGGGCCGCCCACCAGCTTGCCGTCGATCGCGGCGAAGCCGTTCGTCACCTTCCAGGAGGCGGCGGCCGGGGTGCCGACCTTCGCCTCGGGCACGGTCACGGTCTCCGGGTCGAAGGCCGCGCCGAGCACGGCGACGTCCAGCTGGTACGGGTTGTCCAGCAGCGGCGACGTACGGCGCGACTCGACCTCGATCTCCCAGACGCCCGGCTGCGGGTCGGCGTAGGAACGCACGTCCGGACGGCAGGTGTTGGCCGGGTTGTCGTAGTTCGGGTAGCAGTTGACCGTCGACGACGGGTCCGACGGCAGGCCGTGCGGGTGGATGGAGATGAACCGGGTCTGGCTCTTGTCCTTCAGCCCGCTCATCGCGACCTCGAGGGTCTTCGCGCCCTCGGGGACGGTGACGAAGTAGTGCTGGGTGCTGTTGCGCTGCACCGAGTCCTTCGCGGTGAAGGTGTGCTTCAGCGGCGCGGAGACCACGACCGTGCTGAGGACCTGCTCGTCGATGCCCTCGGTCTTCGGGTCGTCGACCTCAAGGATCGCGCTCTTGATGCCCGCGGACTTCGGCGCGGCCTGGACCTTGACGGTCACCGGCTGGTTCAGCGGCAGCTTCACCTCGTCGGAGCCGACGACGCGGAACGTGCCGCCCGCGTTGTTCTCGAAGTGCAGCTCGTGCCGGATCGCCTTGTCGGCGCCGGACGTACGGGTCAGGGTGATCTCGTACGTCTTCTTCTGCCCGGCCTTCAGGCCGCCCTCACGGTCGTACAGGCCCGTGCCGAAGCCCGGGGTCTTCAGGAACTGGTCGATCGCGGTGTCGACCGGAGCCTTGACCGAGTAGGTGTGCGCGGTCGCGTCGTCGCGGATCGCGTCCCAGGCGTCGGGGATGTTCATGAGGCCCACGCCCTCCTCGTACGCCTGCACACCCTTGATGTGGTCGGCGGTGGAGGTGAGGGCCGTGCGCAGGGTCGCCGGCGTGAGGTCGATCTTCTTCTGCTTGGCGGCCGACACCAGCAGCGCCGCGGCGCCCGTGGCCTGCGGGGAGGCCATCGAGGTGCCCTGGAGCATCGAGTAGCCAGCCGGCAGGGAGTAGCCGGCCTCGGCGACCGGGGAGCCCGGCAGCCAGGTCTGCGTGGTGTTGATCGCCGCACCCGGGGCGACCAGGGTCGGCGTGAAGCCGCCGTCCTCACGCGGGCCGCGCGAGGAGAAGGGCATCATCGCGTACTTCTTCTCCACGACCGAGCCGTAGTTGGCGGCCCAGGTCTCCTTGGAGACGGACGCGCCGACCGAGATGACCTTGTCGGCCAGGGCCGGGTCGCCGATGGTGTTGGCGCCGGGGCCGGAGTTGCCCGCGGAGATCACCAGCTGGACACCGTAGGTGTCGATGAGACGCGTGTAGAGCTCGGCGCGCGCGTTGTTGCCGTCGTTCAGCGCCGGCAGGCCGCCGATGGACATGTTGACGATGTCGACACCGCGCTTGGTGACGAGGTCGATCATGCCCTCGGTGAGCGCCACGTTGGTGCAGCCGCCGGACCAGGTGCAGGCGCGCGAGGAGACCAGCTTGGCGCCGGGGGCGGCGCCGTTCATCTTCCCGCCGAACAGGCCGTTGGCGGCGGTGATGCCGGCGACGTGGGTGCCGTGCTCGGACTCGATGACGCCGATGTTGACGAAGTCGGACTTCTTGCCGGCCCAGGAGCCGCCCAGCGGGTCCATCGGGACGTCCTTGCGGATCTCCACGACGAACGGCTGCCGCTCGGCGACATCGGTCTTCGGGTCGTCGGTGCCGAAGTACCCGACCTGGTGGCCGTCCTTGTACGGCTTCATCGGGGCGTCGTCGCCGAAGTCGTTGTTGTTGTTCAGGTCGACCCGGACCGTGCCGGTCTTGGCGTCGTACAGCACGCCCCAGACGTCGGTGGTGTCGCCGTCGCGGTTGGCGTCGCCCTTGGCGTCGCCGCCGGCGGTGTACGACTCCTTGAAGAGGCTGACCGCGTACGAACCGGCCGGCGCCTTGAACGACTGGCCCTGGTAGCTGAAGGCCGGGCCGGACACGGCCGTGACCATCGGGCGCCAGGTGCTGTCGTTGTCGATGATCGGGTCGGTGGCCGTCACCCAGTCGACGATCTTCCGCTCACCGGTCGTCGTCTTCTGCAGCGCCGGGTGGCCGAGGTCCACGCCGGAGTCGAGGATGCCGATGGTGACGCCGCGGCCGTCCGCCTTCGGGTGGTCCTCGACGAAGTCGACCGCGCCCGTCTCGAAGGACGGGTTGTACGGGTTCTCGGCCGGGGTCTTCTTCCCCGGGGCCGGGTACGTCCCCTTCGCGGCCCCGGCGCCCTTGGCGGTGTCCGCGCTCGGCGTCGGGTCGTCCAGCGGGATCTCCTCGCGCAGGTCGATGCCGTGCACGGAGGACAGCTTGGCGGCGGCCGCGATCGCCGCGTCCGCCTTGGCCGTCGGGACGGTGGCGCGGACGTAGCCCAGCTTGTCGTCGGCCCGGCCCACCGAGCCGCCCTTGACCGCGTCCAGCTGCCCGGCGACCTGCTCGGTCTTCCCGGGCGCGGTGGCGATCATCATCGTGACGGTCTTGTCGCCGTCGGCCTTGGCCTCCGAGAGCAGGTCCGCGTCGTCCGAACCGAGCTTGGCGGGTGCGGACTTCACGCCCGGGTCGGCCGGGGCGTCAGCGCCCGGGCCGTCGGCGGAGAAGGCCAGCGGGATCGGCCCGGCCGCGGAGAGCGCGGCGACAAGACCGGCGGCCACGGCGATGCGGGCCACACGTCTGCCCGATATCTGATCGCGCGGGGTGGGAGGGGTCATCGGCATCCCTTGTAGGTAAAGGAACGAGCGGGAAGCGGCCGGGGCCGATCAGCCCTGGTCGCACACAGTCCGAACAGCAGGCCCGGACGATCGCACAGCCTTACGCAAGGGGAAGTCCTTTGGGGAGAGTTGACCCAAACGAAATGGATGTATGGGGAAAACCCCCGATGCGATTTGTGGACATCAGTCCCGAAGGTGGTGAAGAAATCGGTTAACGTCCCGGAGTGCGACAGAAGTTGAGGGTGGCGGCCTACGCCATATGCGTTCGGGACGGACAGATCCTCCTCGCCCGCTCACCCGCCCAGGACGGCACACCCGAGTGGGTCGTCCCCGGCGGCGGCATGGAGCACGGCGAGGACCCCTACGACACCGTCCGGCGGGAGGTGGAGGAGGAGACCGGGTACCGCATCGAGGTGACCGGGCTGCTCGGCGTGGACTCCTCGCACCACGTCTTCCGCAAGGGCTTCGGAGCCCCCGTCGACCACCACGGCGTCCGGCTCGTCTACGAGGGCCGGATCATCGGTGGCGCACTGCGCAACGAGGTGAACGGCTCCACCGACCTCGCCGCCTGGCAGGACCTGGACGCGGTCCCCGGCCTGGTCCGGGTGTCCCTGGTCGACATCGCGCTGCGGCTGTGGCGCGAACGCCCGGCCACCGGACGGCTGGCCGACACCCCGGACCAGGTGCCGTGACCCGGAATCCGGACCCGAATCAGATGCAGTACCCCGCAAGATGAACGCCGCGTGACCGGCTCCGGGCCGTATCCGGAGCGCGCGACGACACACCGGGTGGCCCAAGATCCACGTACGGCGATCGGCGCTGCGCGTTGCCACCTCGTTCACGCGCAGGTCATCCCCGCTGCCAACGATCCAGTACGAGCGGGGTGTTCACGTCAGGAACACCCCGCGACCACTGCCGACGCGTTCGCACTCGGGGAGAGAAGCGCATGTCGCGCACACGCTCAGTCGCCGGCTCCGGCCAGGGCATCCACCGTCGTTCCGTCCTCGCCGCCACCGGAGCGGTCGCCCTCTCCGCGGGCGTCGGCTACGCCCTGCGGCCCAGCGACAGCCAGGCCGCCACGGGCACCCGGCAGGCCACCGAGGCCGTCGCCGCCTCCTCGCGGCAGGCACCGGCCGCGCCGCTCGCCCCCTACACCAAGGGCACCACCGTGGCGAACGTCGCCACCCCGCGCGGCGGCTCCGGCTACCGGCGCCTCGGCGACGGCCCCGGCTGGAGCAGAGTCGTCCGCTCCGACCTGACCGCGCCCAAGCCCGGCCGGGCCGGGCGCCGTACCGCGCTCGCCGCGTTCGTGCAGCTCACCGACCTGCACATCATCGACGCCCAGCACCCGCTGCGCCTGGAGTACCTGCGCGCGGCGGACATCCACGCCTGGCGACCGCACGAGGCGCTGACCGTGCAGGGCGCGATCGCGCTCGTGGAGCGGATCAACGCGCTGCGCGGCGCCCCCGTCACCGGCGCCCCGCTGCACTTCGCCATGACCACCGGCGACAACACGGACAACAACGCCAGGTCCGAGCTGGACTGGTACATGAAGATCATGAGCGGTGGGCGCATCACGCCCAACACCGGCGACCCGCGCCGCTACGAAGGTGTCCAGAACAGCGGTCTCAAGCAGTACTGGCAGCCCGACGCCGCCGTCCGCGACAGCGACAAGCAGGTCGGGTTCCCGCACCTGGACGGCTTCCTGAAGGCCGCCATCCGGGAGGTCCGCAGCCCCGGCCTCAACCTGCCCTGGTACTCCACGGTCGGCAACCACGACTCCCTGCCGATGGGCTGCTACGCCTCTCACAGCGACTCCTACCTCACCGAACTGGCCGTCGGCGGCAAGAAGCTGATGAGCGTGACCGCGGCCGAGGCTCAGCAACTCCAGGCGCAGATCAAGAAGGCCCGCGACCCCCGGGGCGTCCGCTACCACGACTTCCTCAAGTCCCATGCCCGCTCCATGCGTTCGGTCACCCCCGACGAGCGGCGCGCGCCCTGCACGCCGGCCGAGTACCTGAAGGCGCACCTGGACCCGGCCCACCGCGGCGTCGGCCCGGCCGGACATGGCTACTCCGCCGCCAACCTGGACGCCGGCACCCAGTACTACGCCTTCCGCATCTCCGACGACGTGATCGGCGTCAGCCTGGACACCACCGACTCCGGAGGCCACTACGAGGGGTCCATCGGCACGGCCCAGCTGAAATGGCTCGACCGGACACTGCGGGAGAACAAGGACTCCTACGCGGTGATCTTCAGCCATCACACCAGCAAGACGATGACGAACCTGCGCAGCGACCCGGCGAGGCCCAACGAGCGCCGCCACGACGGTCAGGAGGTCCTCGCGCTGCTCGGCGGCCACCCCCGGGTGCTGGCCTGGGTGAACGGCCACATCCACAAGAACGTCATCACGCCGCACTCGATGTCCGGCGGCGGCACCTTCTGGGAGATCTCCACCGCCTCCCACGTCGACTTCCCGCAGCTCGCCCGGGTCATCGAGCTGACCGACAACAAGGACGGCACGATCTCCCTGTTCACCACGCTGGTGGAGTCCTCGGCCCCGCACCGCACGGACTTCTCCGACCTCTCCCAGACCGGCCTCGCGGCCCTCTACCGCGAGCTGTCCCTCAACGCCCCCGGCGCGAGCACGACTCTCGGCGGCGACCCGAAGGACCGCAACACCGAGCTGGTGCTCAAGAAGGGCTGAAAACCGCTCAACCGCCCGGCGCCGGTCAACCCCGGCCGGGCGGGCCGGGTCCCCTCTCCCGATACGACTCGACAGGACGTGACAGGGGGAGACGGTGACATGAACAGACGCGCACGTACGGCGGCCCTGACGGCGGCTACGGCGGTGGCACTGTCGGCGGCCCTCACGGCTCCGGCGGTGGCGGCGGGCCCGGTCGCCGCACCCGGCGGCCATGACGCGACCGAGCGGGCCGTCCGGGCGGCGGTCGCCGACGGGGTCCCGGGCGTGACCGTGACGGTACGGCGGGGCCACGGCACCTGGGCGGCCACGGCCGGGGTCGGCAACCTGAAGACGGGCACGCCGCGCTCTGCCCGGGACCACTACCGCATCGCCAGCATCACCAAGACGTTCGTCGCCACGGTCGTCCTCCAACTGGAGGCGGAGGGACGGCTGTCGCTCGACGACACGGTGGAGAAGTGGCTGCCCGGCGCGGTCCGGGGCAACGGCAACGACGGCGGCCGCATCACGATCCGGCAGCTGCTGAACCACACCAGCGGCATCTTCGACTATCTGGAGGATCCCGGTTTCCAGCAGACCTACATGACCGCGGACGGCTTCATGAGGCATCGCTTCGACGAGGCGGCCCCCGAGGACATGCTCGCCATCGCGATGAAGAACCGGCCGTACTTCGAGCCCGGCGCGTCGTTCGCGTACTCCAACACCAACTACCTCCTGGCCGCGCGGGTGATCGAGAAGGCCACCGGCAACGCCTACGGCGACGAGATCGACCGCCGGATCATCACACCCCTGCACCTGACCTCCACATCGGTCCCCACCACCCGGGTGACGCTGCCCCGGCCCGGCAGCCGGGGCTACTCCAAGCTGGCCAGGGAGGCGACGGGCCCGACGTACGACGTCACGGAGCTGAACCCGCGCCTGGCCTACGGCTCGGGCCAGATGGTCTCCGACTCCGCGGACCTGACCCGCTTCTTCTCGGCGCTTCTGCGCGGCCGGCTGCTCCCGCCCGAGCAGCTGAAGGAGATGAAGACCACGGTCGAATCCAGCCGGGAAACCAGCCGTTACGGCCTGGGGCTGGTCGACCGCAAGCTCGACTGCGGCGTCCACGTCTGGGGCCACGACGGTGGGATCTACGGCTCGACCTCGGACGCGGTGACCACCGAGAACGGCCGTCACTCCCTCGCCGTCAACTTCAACGGCGACTGGTCGGGGAGCACCGACGCGATCATCGAGGCGGAGTTCTGCGGCCGTTAGCGACACCCGGCACGGGTGGTTAACGGGGCTGCACCACCACGTACGCGGCCGGTTCGCGGTCGGCCGAGGCCATCAGGGCCGTGCGGAGCACCGTCGCCTGCTGCTCGGGGGAGTCGCGGAGCTTCCTCGGGGTGATGTGGACGACCGTGATGCCGAGCCGCTCCAGGTGCTCGCGTTTGCGGGTGTACTCGGACCTCAGGGCGCCGTCGTCCTGCCGGGGTGCCCGGGTGTCGAGTTCCACCGCCACCGCCTGCTCGGGCCAGTACGCGTCGAGGCCGCCGAGATAGGGGCCGCCCGGCAGGCGCAGGTCGACGTTCCAGACCGGGTCGGGCAGGCCGTACTCGGCGATCATCCGGTACAGCCGGTCCTCGGCGCGGGCCCGCCCCTCGGCGAGCAGGGACTCCACGGCGTCCACGACGTGCGTGCGGCTCAGCAGCCGGGCGTGGTTCAGTTCGCGGACCACGGCCGCCGGGTCGCAGTGGGCGCCGCGGACCGCCTCCGTGAGCAGCCGGAGGACGGTGCCGGCGTCCTCGAGTCCGGCCACCGCGTCGGCGAGCGCGCGGGCCACCGGAGCCACCGGCACCCCCGTGACCTGCTCGGGTTCGGGCATGACCGGCGTGCGGACGATGCGCGCCCAGCCCGTGGAGCGCAACCGCCGCATCCGCGGGACCAGGACGTCGATCGCGTCCAGGGACGGCAGCGGGGGAGTGGAGGAGAAGCCGTGCAGCGTCAGCGCGGCCAGGCCGGTGATCATCACCTCGGGACAGGCGGGGGCGTGCGGCCGGCTCGCCCCGGGCTGGGCCGGTACCCCGGTGCCGCCCTCCCGCGCCGCGTACATCAGCACCGCGTGCAGCCGCTCCTCGCTGGTCGGCGGTCCCGGGTGGAGCAGGACCACACCCGGGAGGATCCGCTGCCAGGGGCCGCCCGCACGGCACAGGTCGTTCGTCTCGGTCGTGGACACACCGTGCGAGCGGAGCTGCGCCGCCGTCATCACACGGGGACGGCCACCGCCGGACAGGTCGTGCAGGGGGCGGGGGGAGAGCGGGGCGTTGTGGGTCATGCCCCGCAATTTCCCGCGCCCGGGCCGCCCTTGAACCGCTGTTACAAGTCCGTCGACAAACACGGACAACCCAGCATTAAAGGACGGATGTTCGGATGTCGAAAGCCCCTGGTCCGTTCGGGTGCGGGCCAGGGGTTACGGCTCGCGGGGCATTCGTCTCGTAACGAAGACGGAACGCCCCGATCTCAGGCCAAAGCTACTGGTCAGCGGCCTCGTCGCACGCCTGTCCACGCAACGCCCGTGCCAAGTCGTCACGGGATTCCAGCACCAGCCGGCGCAGCGCCGGAGCCGCCTCCTTGTGGGCGTCCAGCCACGCGTCCGTGGCGTCCAGCGTCTCCCGCGACTGCTGGAGTGAGGGGAACAGGCCCTGCACCACGTGCATGGCGATCTGGATCGACCGCTCGGCCCACACTCGCTCGATCGCCGCGAAGTACTTCCCGGCGTACGGCGCGATCAGCTCCCGCTGCGAGCCCTGGGAGAAGCCCGCGATGGTCGCCTCGACCATGGCGTTGGACAGCGCGTCCGACTCCACGACCTGCGCCCACGCCTGCGCCTTGACCGCCTCGGACGGGCGGGCGGCCAGACAGCGCACCTGGTGCCGCTTGCCGGAGGCCGTGTCGTCCCGGGTCAGCTCCTCGGCCAGCGCCTTCTCGTCGACGAACCCGTGCGCGGCCAGCGGCTCCAGGAACACCCAGCGCAGCTCCTGATCGAGGTCGAGGCCCTCGACCGCCGCCGTGCCCGCGAGCAGGTCCCGCAGCAGCTCGAAGTCGGCCTCGGCGGCGGCCGTCCGGGCGAAGAACCGCGCCCAGGCCAGCTGGTGCTCGCTGCCCGGCCCGGCCGCGTACAGCTCGCGCCGGGCACCCTCGGCGAGCAGCCGGGCGGCCGTCTCCCGCCGGGCGGACGCCGTGTAGTGCGTGACCGCCGACTCGGCCCAGGCGTGCAGCATCTGCACGACGCCGATCTCGGACTCGCGCCCGCCGAAGCGCAGCACCAGGTCCACGAAGTCCCGTGCCGGGAGCAGCGCGTCACGCGTCATGTTCCACAGCGCCGACCAGCACAGGGCACGCGCGAGCGGGTCGGTGATCGCGCCCAGGTGTTCGCGCAGGGTCGCCAGCGAGGTCTCGTCGAAGCGGATCTTGCAGTAGGTCAGGTCGTCGTCGTTGACCAGGACCAGGTCGGGGGCCTCGGCGCCGGCCAGATCCGCCACGACCGTCCGGGCGCTGTCGACGTCGGTCTCCACGCGCGCGTACCGCTCGAGCGTGCCGCCGTCCGTCACCCGGTACAGGCCCACGGCCACCCGGTGCGGACGCAGTTCGGGATGCGACTCGGCGGCCTCCTGGATCACCGCCAGTTCCTCGACGCGGCCGTCCGCGTCCAGCAGCACCTGCGGCGTCAGCGAGTTGACCCCGGCCGTCTGGAGCCAGGACCGCGACCAGGCGCCCATGTCCCGGCCGCTGGTCTCCTCCAGCACCGACAGCAGGTCACCGAGGCGCGTGTTGCCGTACGCGTGCCGCTTGAAGTAGCGCCGGGCGCCCTCCAGGAACGCGTCCTCACCGACGTACGCCACGAGCTGCTTGAGCACCGACGCGCCCTTGGCGTACGTGATGCCGTCGAAGTTGAGCTTGGCGTCCTGGAGGTCGCGGATGTCCGCCGTGATCGGATGCGTCGAGGGCAGCTGGTCCGCCCGGTAGGCCCAGGCCTTGCGGCGGTTGGCGAAGGTGATCCAGCCGCCCGCGAAGCGGGTCGCGCCGACCAGCGAGAACGCACCCATGAAGTCCGCGAACGACTCCTTCAGCCACAGGTCGTCCCACCACTCCATGGTGACCAGGTCGCCGAACCACATGTGCGCCATCTCGTGCAGGATGACGTTGGCCCGGCCCTCGTAGGAGGCCTGTGTCACCTTCCCGCGGAAGATGAACTCCTCCCGGAACGTCACCAGGCCCGGGTTCTCCATCGCGCCCAGGTTGTACTCGGGCACGAACGCCTGGTCGTACTTCCCGAACGGGTACGGGAAGTCGAAGTGGTCGTGGAAGAAGTCCAGGCCCTGCTTGGTGACCAGGAACACGTCGTCGGCGTCGAAGTGGGGCGCGAGGCCCTTGCGGCACAGGGCGCCGAGCGGGATCTCCAGCGTCGTGCCGTCCGTGAAGGTGCGCGTGTAGGAGTCCGTGACGTAGTGGTACGGGCCGGCCACCACGCACGTGATGTACGTCGAGATCGGCTTGGTCTCGGCGAACCGCCACACCCCGTCGGCCTGCTCACCGGCCCCGTTGCCCCACACCGTCCAGCCCTCGGGCGCCCGCACCTCGAAGCGGTAGGGGGCCTTCAGGTCGGGCTGCTCGAAGTTCGCGAAGACCCGGCGGGAGTCGGCCGGCTCGTACTGCGTGTACAGGTACACCTCGCCGTCCTCGGGGTCGACGAAGCGGTGCAGGCCCTCACCGGTGCGCGAGTAGGCGCACTGGGCGTCGACCACCAGCTCGTTGTCCGCGGCCAGGTCCTCCAGCGTGATCCGGGAGCCGTCGAAGACCTCCCCGGGGTCCAGATCACGGCCGTTGAGCGAGACGGCCGTCACACTCGGCGCGATCAGGTCCGCGAAGGTGCTCGCCCCGGGCTCGTTGCAGCGGAAGCGGATCGTCGTGACGGAGCGGAAGGTGCGGGGTCCGTCCCCCCGGTCCTCACCGACCGCGGAACGCAGGTCGAGGGACACCTCGTACCCGTCGACGCTCAGCAGGGCGGCCCGCTCGCGGGCCTCGTCGCGGGACAGATTCTCACCGGGCACGGGCGGCACTCCTCGGTTGTCGTGGGGTACGGCTGAACAGGACCGATCCTGCCACGCGCACCTGACACGGGGCAGCCGGGAATGAGGCGAGCGCATACCGGCGTTGCCGGAGAAACGGTTGCCTTCCGAGGAGAGAAATGCCGGACAAGACCCCCGTCGACTTCTGGTTCGACCCGCTGTGCCCCTGGGCCTGGATGACCTCCCGCTGGGTGCTGGAGGTGGAGAAGGTCAGGGACATCGAGGTCCGCTGGCACCTCATGAGCCTCGCCGTCCTCAACGAGAACAGGCTCGACGAGCTGCCCGAGGAGTACCGCGAGCTGCTGGAGACCAAGGCGTGGGGCCCCGTCCGGGTCGTCATAGCGGCACAGCAGGAGCACGGACCCGAGGTGCTCGGCGACCTGTACACCGCGCTCGGCACCCGCATCCACAACCAGGCCGAGGGCCCCGGCAAGGAGACCGTCGCCGCCGCCCTGAAGGACGTCGGCCTGCCCGAGTCCCTCCTGGAGCACTGGGACTCCACCCCGTACGAGGCGGAGCTGCGCGCCTCCCACAAGGAGGGCATCGACAAGGTCGGGCAGGATGTCGGCACCCCGGTCATCGCCGTGCCCGGACCCGACGGCGAGCAGATCGCCTTCTTCGGCCCCGTCGTCACCCCGGCCCCGCAGGGCGAGGAGGCCGGCCGCCTCTGGGACGGCACCCTCGCCGTGGCGTCGGTCCCCGGTTTCTACGAGATCAAGCGCACCCGCACCAAGGGCCCGGACTTCTCCAACCTGTAGGGCTCACTCGGCGGGGACGGCCTGGATCTTCAGTTCCTCCGGGAGCAGGCCGTCCTCGCCGCGGTTGAGGTAGCGCTGGTACCACCGGCAGCCGACGGCCGTGCAGCGCCAGTAGTCGTCCACGAAGTGCCCGGCTCCCTTCTCCGCCCGGACCGCCGCCCGCTCGGCGGCGTTGAACATCCGGAACTCCTGCATGCTGCCGCAGGTCCGGCACGCCCGGCTCACCGTCATCAGCCCCTCCTCGCGATCGCCGCCAGATCCGGGAAGTCGGTGACGACCGCATCGACCCCCATGCGGTAGTACAGCGCGTATTCGGCGAACGCGTCCCCGAAATCGTTCGCTCCGCTCCCGCGCCGGAACCGCTCCGGCAGGAACTGGTTCTCCGCCCGGAAGGTGTACGGGCCGATCCGCAGCCCCGCCGCGTGCGCGTCCGCGACGAGCGAGGTACCGGCCAGCGACGACTTGTCCGGCCCGATCCAGTCCGCGTACTCCGCGATCCCCGCCAGCCCCTGCGGGGTCATCATGTCCCGGTACGTCGTCGAGGGCAGGTCGTACGGGCCGCCCGTCGTCCCCAGCGCCTGCCACAGCGGTACGCCCAGGTCCGTCATGCGCTTCAGGCTCGTCGGTTCGAAGGACTGCACCACGCACTCGCGCCCGCCGAGCCGGTTGCGGCGGATCGCGGCGGCTAATTTCGGCTCCAGCGGCAGGCCGATGGACCGGAAGTACGTCGGGTGCTTGGTCTCCGGGAACACCGCGACCGTCCGGCCGTGCTCCCGTGACAGCCGCCGTGCCAGATCGACGACCTCCTGGAAGGTCATGACCTCCGCGCGCCCGTCGAACACGGTGTTGCGGTTGCGGACCGCGGGCAGCCGCTCCACCGCCCGCAGCGTCTTCAGTTCGGCCAGCGTGAAGTCCTCCGTGAACCAGCCGGTGACCGCCCGCCCGTCGACCGTCTTCGTCGTACGGCGGTCCGCGAACTCCGGGTGCCGGGCCACGTCGGTGGTCTGGGAGATCTCGTTCTCGTGCCGGACCACCAGCACATGGTCCTTCGTCGGCACCAGATCCGGCTCGATCCAGTCGGCGCCCGTCTGCACCGCGTAGGTGTACGAGGGCGCCGTGTGCTCCGGGCGCCAGCCGGCCGCGCCGCGGTGACCGATGACCACCGGGCCGCCGCCCTTGCGGGGTGCGGCCCCCGCGGGGGCGCCCGCGGTGGCCGTGGCGGTTCCGGCGGCCGCCGCGAGCAGGAGGGATCTCCGTCCGAGCTGCATGCAACTCCCCTTTGCAGAAGGCAGGTTCACTTGCGGGCCCGGTCCCGGGCCTGCGTCAGCCGGTCCAGGTGCTCCGCGTAACCCCTCGTGTAGAACGCGGCCCGCTCCGGGTCCGGCTCGACGACCGCCGTCGGCTTCGTCCAGGCCACCGCGTCCAGCGGCACCCCGTACCGCTCGGCCGCCGCCAGGACCGCCCCGCGAGCGCCCGCCTCGCCCTCCACGACCCGCAGCGGCCGTCCCAGCACATCGGCCAGCAGCCGCATCCAGGCTGAGCTGCGGGTGCCGCCGCCGCACACGGCCAGGCTCCCGGTGAGGCCCGCCGCGTCCAGGCAGTGCCGGGCCGCGTACCCGATGCCCTCGCAGGTGGCGCGGACCAGATCGCCCCGTGTCGACTCCAGGGAGACGCCCGTGAGTTCGGCGCGCAGCCGCGGCTCGACGAAGGGAGCGCGTTCGCCGGAGGGTGCGAAGTACGGCAGTACCCGGACGCCGTGCGCGCCCGGCGGGGTCGCGGCCAGCAGGCCGTCCACCTCGTCATGGCGCACCCCGGTCGTCGACAGCACCCAGTCCAGCGCCGCCGTGCCCACCATCGCGGGCATGGCGCGCAGCCAGTGCCCGGGACGGTCGGTGGAGATGTACAGGCCGGCCGGCTCGCCGCTCAGGTCGAGTTCGGTGGTGGCGACCAGACTGGCCAGACAGGTGCCGACGATCAGCAGACCGTCGCCCGGCGACGTCACCCCGGCACCCAGCGCGCAGGCCGGCAGGTCGTACGGCCCGTTCGCGAGCCGGGTCCCGGACGGCAGGCCCTCGCCCCGCGCCTCGGCGGTCGCGACCGGGTCGCTGACCGGGGCGAGCAGGCCGCGCCGGTGGGTCAGGCCCAGCAGTTCCACGACCCGGTCGTCGTACGTCCGGGTCCGCGGGTCCAGGAACGGCATCGACGCGTCCGACACATCCGTCGTCGGCGCGGCTCCCGTCAGCCGCTGGAACACCATGTCCTTGCAGTACAGGGCGGCCGTCGCGGCGTCCAGCGCCTTCGGTTCACGATGGTCCAGCCACGCCAGCAGCGGGCCCGGGCAGCCGGGGAACATCGCGCTGCCCGTGCGCCGGAACACCGTCTCGAAGGTGCCGTCCGCCAGCCACCGGTCGACCAGCCCGTGCGCCCGCCCGTCCATCCAGGAGGCGGCGGGGCGCACCGGCCGGCCCTCGCCGTCGACCAGCCACACCCCGTCGCCCTGCCCGGTGAGCCCGGCCAGCTCGACGGGCTCGGTCACGGCGGAGGTCAGCGCCCGGAGCACCGCGACGACCTCCCCGTACACCTCCTCCATGTCCTGCTCGACGACGCCGTCCCGCAGTGTCAGGCCCACCGGGCGGGACTCCACGGCCAGTTGACGGCCCATGGCGTCGAAGGCCGCCGCCTTGACCACGGACGTCCCCACATCGATACCGACGTACATGCGGCTCTCCTCCCGGTCCTCAGGTCAGACAGTGCGCGAGCGGCTCCCCGCGCACCCAGCGGCCCACCTCTTCGGCGGCGATCCGGGCGGCCTTCTCCGCGACCGCCCGCGACGCCCCGCCCAGGTGGGGGGTGAGGACCACACGGTCGGCGAGTCCCAGCAGCCGGGACCCGGGCGGCAGCGGCTCCCGCTCGTAGGTGTCGAGCGCCGCCGCCGACACCCGGCCGCTCTCCAGCGCGTCGCACAGCGCGCCCTCGTCCAGCAGCGGGCCCCGGGCCACGTTCACCACCACCGCACCGGACGGCAGCAGCCCCAGCTCCCGGGCGCCGATCAGCCCCCGCGTCTCGGGCGTGAGCCGGGCGTGCAGGGTGATCACCTGCGAGCGGCCCAGGAGTTCGTCCAGCGAGGCCATCCGCAGGCCGTGAATCTCGCCGTGCACATACGGGTCGTGGACCATCACCCGCGCCCCGAACGCGCACAGCACCCGTGCGACCCGGCTGCCGACCGCCCCGTACCCGACCAGACCGACGGGCAGGTCCTCCAGCTCCAGGCCGCTGTGTTCGTACGTGTAGTACGTCGCCCCCTCCCAGCTGCCGTGCCGGGCGAGCGGATCGTGGGCCTGGGGGATGCGGCGCAGGGCCGCCAGCATCATCCCGACGGTGAACTCGGCGGTGGCGGCGGCGTTGCGGCCCGGCGCGAAGCAGACCCGCACGTCACGTTCCTTCGCCGCGTCCAGGTTGACGTTGACCGGCCCGCCCCGGCAGACCACCACCAGCCTCAGGTCCGGGCAGGCGGCGAGGACCTTCTCGGTGACCGGGCCCATCTGCGTGACCAGGACCTGCGCCCCGGCCAGCGCCTCGATCACCGCGTCCTCGGCGTCACTGGCCTCCTGCACCTCGGCGACCGGCCCGAACGGCTCCAGCGGCCAGCCGAGCCTCAGTTCCGTCACATCGGCCCGCGCCACCTCGTGCCGCACCGCCCGCGCGATCAGCGACGGCAGGACGAAGTGGTCACCGGCGGCCACGACACGCAGGCTCTCCTCGGAGGTCATCGCAGTGCGTCTCCCGTCTCGGCGTCGAAGACATGGGTGTGCCCGGGGTCGGCGGCGACCCGGACCCGTTCGTCGTGGGCGAGCCGCACCTCGGGGCCGGTGAGGACGACCAGCGGCCGTTCGACCCCATCCAGGGCGAGGGTCGCCAGGCCCGACTCCAGCAGCGGCTCGTGGGCGACGACCCGGGCCGGCAGACCCTCCTCCCCGGTGAGCCGGACGTCCTCGGGGCGGATCCCGACCACCACCTCCCGCTCCCGTTCCACCGGCACGGGCAGCGCGATGCGCACCGCGTCGGAGAGGCGGGCGTGGCCGTCGCCGCCGGAGACGCCGGGCAGCAGGGTGATCGCGGGTTCGCCGACGAAGTCCGCGACGAACACGTTGGCCGGGCTGTCGTAGATCTCGTAGGGGGTGCCGAGCTGCTGGATGACGCCGTCCTTCATCACGGCGATCCGGTCGGCGAGGGAGAGGGCCTCCTCCTGGTCGTGGGTGACCAGGATCGTGGTGTGGCCCAGGTCCTTCTGGATGCGCTTGAGTTCGCGGCGGGTGGTGTCGCGCTGGGCCGCGTCCAGGTGGGAGAGCGGTTCGTCGAGGAGCAGCACGTCCGGTTCGCGGATCAGGGCCCGGGCCAGCGACACCCGCTGCTTCTGGCCGCTGGAGAGACCGGCCGGGCGGGCGCCGAGGAGGTCGCTCAGACCGACCCGCTCGGCGATGTCCTTCACCTTGCGCTCGACGTCCCCCCTGGAGCCCCGGGCGGCCCCGCGCCGGGCCTTCAGGCCGAACGCCAGGTTCTCGGCGACGGACAGCGGCGGATAGAGGGCGTAGTTCTCGAAGGCGACCCCGATGTTCCGCTGCTGGGCGGGCCGTTCCACGACCGAGGTCCCGCCGACCAGGATGTCCCCGCCGGTGACGGACTCCAGACCGGCGATCATCCGTAACGTGGTCGACTTGCCGCAGCCGGAGGGTCCGAGCAGCCCCAGCAGTTCCCCGGAGCGCAGGCTCAGGTCGATGCCACGGACGGCGTCGACCGGTGGCCGCCTGCGCGACCGGTACGTCTTGCGCAGCTCACGTAGCTCCAGTCCCGTTCCCGTCATGGCCGCCCTTCGTGCCGCAAACCTCGTAACGGACCTTGTGCTCGTCCAGGTCCCGCAGTGCCTCCGGCGACGCGCGGTCGTCGACGAGGACCATGTCGAAGCGGGACAGCGGGACAACCCGGTGCAGGGCGACCCGGCCGAGCTTGGTGTGGTCGATCAGCAGGACGTTGCGGGCCGCCGCGTCGAGCATCGCCCGCTTCACCGACACGATGTGCTGCTCCTGGTGGTAGGCGTAACCCCCGTGCACGGCCGAGGTCGACGCGAAGCACAGGTCCACCCGGAGCTGCTCGACCGCCTCCACGCACGACACCCCGAGGAACGAGGAGTGCAGCGGGTCGTAGTCGCCGCCGAGCGCCATCAGGTGGATGCCCCGCTGGTCGGACAGGAGGTTGATGGCCTCCAGGAAGTTGGTCACGACCGTCAGCGGAGTGACCTCGGCCGTGCGCAGCCGCCTGGCTATCTCCAGCGTGGACGTGGAGTCGTCCAGCAGGATCGCCATGCCGGGCTCCACCATGCGCAGCGCGTGCTCGGCGACGGCGGCCTTCTCGGCCCGCATGGTCTTCAGCCGGTACTGCACGTTCGACTCGAAGACCCCTGACGGCTGCGCGGTCACCCCGCCGCGGAACTTCCGTACGATGCCCTGCCGTTCGAGCTCGTCGAGGTCCCGGTGGATGGTCATCAGGCTCACCCCGAACCGCTCGGCGAGCTCCGCCGCCGTCGCCGAACCGTCGGCCAGCACCTGCTCGGCCATGGCGGCCTGGCGTGCCGCGGGCCCCTGCTGTCCACCACTGCTGCTGCTCATGACTCTGTCTCTATCCGTCGTCCCGGTCGCTGCGGCCGGTCGGCCTCGAACAGCAGCAGGTTCTCAGGCCGGACCACGAGCCGTACCGGATCGTCCGGACGAAGGCGCGCCGCGTCCGCCCGGGGGGCCACCAGGGACAGCCGCTGCTCGCCGGTGCCGAGCCGGACGGTGACCTCGACGGACCGGCCGAGCACCTCGGTGACGTACACCGTCCCCGCCAGTTCGTGGCCCTCGCCGTGCAGGGTGATGTCCCGGGGCCGCAGACCGACCAGGACGTCCGTGCCGGGGGCGGCCTGCGCGCGGACCGGCAACAGGACGCCGCCGTCGGCGCGCACCCCGTTCTCCGTCACCGCCCCCGGCAGCAGGTTGATCCGCGGACGGCCGAAGGCCCTCGCGACCTCCGTGTCGCACGGCTCGTACCAGATCTCCTCCCGGGTGCCCGTCTGCACGATCCGGCCCTCCCGGATGACCCCGATCCGGTCGCCGAGCGCCAGCGCCTCGACCGAGTCGTGGGTGACGTAGAGGGTGGTGGTGTGCTGCACGGCCCCGATCGCCTTCAGCTCGGCCCGCATCTGCTGGCGGAGCTTGGCGTCCAGGTGGGAGAGCGGCTCGTCGAGCAGGAAGGCCCGGGCGGGGCGGACCAGCACCCGGCCGAGCGCCACGCGTTGCCGCTGGCCGTTGGACAGCCGGCCGACGGGCCGGTCCAGCAGTCCCGATATGCCCAGCAGTTCGGCGACGGCGCCGATCCGCTGCCGGGCCTCGGCGGCGGGCAGCCGGTACCGGGGCGAACGCAGCGGTGAGGCCAGATTGTCGTAGGCCGAGCGGTGCGGGTAGAGGGCGTAGCTCTCGAAGCACATCGCCACTCCCCGGTCGTACGGCTCGACACCCCGCATGTCCTCGCCGTCCAGCAGGACCGTGCCGGAGTCGGGCTGTTCGAGCCCGGCGACGGTCTTCAGCGTGGTCGTCTTGCCCGCTCCGGAGGGCCCGAGCAGGCAGAAGAACTCGCCGTCGCGGACCTCCAGTTCGAGCTCGTCGAGCGCGACGGTCTTCCCGTACGCCTTCCGGATGCCGCTGAGCCGGATCACGACTTCACCGCCCCGAAGGACAGTCCCCGCACCAGATACCGCTGGATCGTCAGCGCCAGCAGCAGCGGCGGTACGACGGACACCAGCGCGGCGGCTGCCGTGAGGTTGTACTTGGGCCGGTCACCGCCGAGGAAGGACAGGGCGCCCACGGTCACCGTCTGGGCCTCGTTGGAGGTGAGGATCAGCGGGAAGACGAAGTTGTTCCAGGCGAAGATGAACGCCAGCAGCGACACGGCCGCGATGCCCGGCTTGACCAGCGGCAGGGCCACCTTGAAGAACGCCTGCTTACGGGTGTAGCCGTCCAGGAGGGCCGCCTGCTCCAGTTCGGGGGTGAGGTCGGCGAAGTAGGACCGCATGATCCACACGATCAGCGGCAGCGTGACGAGTTGCAGCACCCAGACCATGCCGACGTAGGTGTCGAACAGCCCGAGCTTCTGGTAGAGCACGAACAACGGGATGATCACCGTCAGTTCGGGGGCGAACCGGAACGACAGCAGCGTGAACATCAGGTTCTCGGAGCCCTTGAACCGCCACCGGGCCGAGGCGTACGCCGCCGGAAGGCCCACCACCAGTGACAGCACGACCGCCCCCACCGACACCACCAGGCTGTTGACGAAGAACCGCACGAACGGGATGCCCTCGCTGTCGCCGAGGACCGTCCGGTAGCCGTCGAGGGTCGGGGAGAAGGAGAAGTAGGTGGAGAACAGCTGGTCGGCCGGCTTCAGGGACAGGATCACCATCCAGGCGATCGGGAACAGCGCGAACACGAAGTAGAGGATCAGGGCGGCGTCCCCCAGCCACCCCAGGGCACGTTTCCTCATGTGGTGACCTCCGCGGCCTTCCGCTGGATCTTCCCCAGGTGCTTCACCAGCACCATCGCGGCCAGGTACACCACGGCCCACAGCACGATCGTGTAGGAGATCCCGAAGGAGTAGCGCTGGAAGCGGATGGCCTCCAGATACGCCCGGATCTGCAGGACGACCGTCGCGTCACCAGGCCCGCCCTCGGTCAGGGCGTAGATGATGTCGAACACCTTCAGCGAGTCCATGAACCGGAAGATCACCGCGACCAGCACGTACGGCCACAGCATCGGCAGGGTCAGCCGCCGGAAGGTGTACCACCACCCCGCGCCGTCCACGGCCGCCGCCTCGAACGGCGAGGTGGGCAGCGACCGCAGCCCGGCCAGGGCGAGGATCGCCACGAACGGGGTGTAGACCCACACGTCCACCGCGATCGACGACAGCAGCGCACCCGTCGGGGTGTCGGTCCACTGCACGCCGCCCAGACCGAAGGGCTCGAGCAGGTGGTTGACGACACCGACCGACGGCTGGAGCATCAGCTTCCAGATGATCGCCGCGATCACCGGGGCGATCATCAGCGGCAGGATCAGGATCTTCTCCAGGATCCGGCCGACGATCGTCGACCGGTGCAGCAGCAGGGCGACGGCCACGCCGAGCACGGTCTCGGCGAGGGCCGCCCCGACCGCGTACAGCACGGTCACCCACGCCGAGTTCCAGAACGCCTCCTCGGTGAAGACGGTCGTGTAGTTCTCGAACCGCACCATGTCCGGCTGCGGTTTGCTCGCCGAGAAGTCGAACAGCGTGTAGTACAGGCCGAGTCCGAACGGGTAGAGGATCCCGCAGGTCAGCAGCAGGGCCGGGACGATCAGGAGGTACGGCCGCAGCGCGAGCCGCACGGCTAGCCCACCTTGCCGGCGAGGTCGTCCGCCAGCCCGTCCAGGACCGACTTGGCGTCCTTGCCGCCGTAGATCTCCTGGAGGGCCGCCGCCCAGCTGGTCGTCGCGTCGAAGAACTGCGCCTGCGGGGTGAACTGGATCCTCGTCCGGTCGACGACCGTCTCGAAGGTCTCCAGGAAGCCCGGCAGGTGCCGCATCTTGTCCTTGTACGCGGCGTCCTCGGCGACGGACCTGCGCACCGGGTCGATGTGGTTGTGGGTGATCGCTCCCTTGCGCAGGTGCTCCTTGCCGGTCGCCCACTGCAGGAACAGCCAACTGGCGCTCTTCTTCTTGCTCTTGGCGTTCATGCCGAGCGACCAGATCCACATGTTGGTGGCGAGCGAGCCGTCCCGCCCCTTCGGCCCGGGGTGGAAGGCGATCTTCCCGGAGGCGGGGCTCGCGCCCTTCACCGCCTGGAAGTAGGCGGCCGTGTCGGCGTCGAACAGCATCCCCGCCTTCTTCGCGCCGAGGTCACTGGAGCACTGGTACCAGGTGTACGACGTCCAGGACGGCGGCCCGCCCCGCTTGACCATGCCGGCCCAGTCCTCCGTGAAGGCGACGGCGTCGGAGCTGTTCATGACGGGGGTGAGCTTCCCTCCGTCGACCGTGAAGTCCTTCAGCCCGTTGCGGGCGTACATCGTCATGAAGCCGGGGTGGATGGTGGCCCAGCTGCGGGACCCGCGTACGGCGATGCCGTACATGCCGTCGAAGCCCGCACCCGGCGCCCGCTGCTTGATGGCGCCGGCGAGTTCGGTCAGCTCGTCGAACGTCTCGGCCGGTTTCACGCCGAGCTTGCGGAACACTTCGGTGTTGTAGGCGACGACGTTGGTCTCCCAGCCCCACGGCAGCGCGTACTGCCCGCCCTGGCCGAGCGGCGCGCCCGCCTTCAGGGACCACTGGTCGGCCTGGAGCAGGTTCGGGAAGAAGTCCGCCTGGTCCCATTCGGCGCCCGTCGCCGAGGAGTTGCGCATCCAGGGCCCGAGGTCCTCCAGCCAGCCCGGCGGCCCGTACTGCCACACCATGTACGCGCCGAGCATGAAGACGTCGTAGGAGGCACGCCCGCTGGACAGGTCCACGGTGAGCTTGTCGAAGTAGTTGTCCTCGGGGAAGACGTCGTACTCGACCTCGATGCCGGTCCTCGCGGTGAACGACTTCAGGTCGGCGATGAGCGCGTCCGTGTACGGGTGCTTGTTGAGCAGGGCCTTGACGGTGGTGCCCTTCTCCCGCTTCCAGTCGAAGGAGCCGGTGACGTCGTCCGCGGCGGACCCGTCGCTCTTGCTGTCGTCCCCGCCGAACCCGGCCCCGCAGGCCGTCAGCAGGGGCGCCGCGGCAGCCCCGGCGGCGAGCGCGAGGAACCTCCGGCGGTCGTGCACGTGCGTGTCCATCCGTACCTCCACCTGGAAGCTGGTTAACACGTCGAGTCGACTCGTTAACAGAGGGTGGAACGGCTGAAGTTGGGCGTCAATCCCTCGCGCACGGGAAAATATCGGGGCACAGTGAGAAGTTCACAGATCCGGCTGCGACGGTGTGGGAGGTTCCGGATGGTGGACGACGGTGCGGGCGAGGGTGCGGGCTGGCTGGGCGTCGACCTGGGCACGCAGAGCGTCCGCGCGCTGCTCGTCAGCGCCGGCGGCACGGTCCTCGGCCGCGGCTCGGCCCCGCTGACCGGGCGGCGGAACGGAGCGCGGCACGAACAGGACCCGCTGCGGTGGTGGGCGGCCCTGTGCGAGGCGTCGAGGGCCGCCCTCGGCTCGGCGCCCCCGGGCCTGCAGGTCGGCGGACTCGCGGTGTGCGGCACGTCCGGCACGGTCCTGCTGACCGACGGGTCGGGCCGTCCGGTGAGCCCCGCGCTGATGTACGACGACGCGCGGGCCGGGGCCGAGGCCGCACGGGCCCGCGCGGCGGGGCTCGCGGTCCAGGACACCTGGGCGCTGCCGAAGGCACTGTGGCTGCTCGGCGAGTACGGCGGCACCTCGCTGCGCCTGACGCACCAGCCCGACCTGATCGTCTCCCGCCTCACCGGCGCGCCGCCCCCGGCCGACTCCAGCCACGCCCTGAAGACGGGCTACGACGTCGAGGGCGACCGCTGGCCGACCGCCGCCCTGGCCGAACTGGGCGTGCCCGAGAGCCTGTTCCCCGGTGTCGTCCGCCCGGGGACCCGCCTCGGCGAGGTCGGCCCGGCCGCCGCCGACGCCACCGGCATCCCCGCCGGCACGCCGGTGCTCGCCGGGATGACCGACGGCTGTGCCGCCCAGATCGCCTCCGGTGCGCTGCGGCCCGGCTCCTGGAACTCCGTGCTCGGCACCACGCTCGTACTGAAGGGCGCCGCCCGCGACCCCGTCCGCGACCCGGCGGGCGTGGTCTACAACCACCTTGCACCGGACGGCACCTGGCTGCCCGGCGGGGCGTCGAGCGTCGGTGCCGGGGCGCTCGCGGCGCACTTCCCGGAGGCCGACCCGGCCGCCATGGACGCACGGGCCGGGGCGTTCGAGCCGGCGCATGCCATCGCCTACCCCCTCGTCTCACCGGGGGAGCGGTTCCCTTTCCGCGCGCCGGAGGCGACCCCGCTCGTCCTGGGCGATCCCACCGGGGACGCGGACCTGTGGGCCGCGCTGCTCCAGGGCGTCGGCTTCGCCGAACGCCTGTGCCTGGACTACCTGCACCACCTCGGAGCGCCCCTGGACGGCCCGCTCACCTTCACCGGCGGCGGCGCCCGCAGCCCGTACTGGAACCAGCTGCGCGCCGACATCCTGGGCCGCCCGGCGCGCGTCCCCGAGCAGACCGAACCGGCCCTCGGCATGGCGGCGCTGGCCGCGTACGGGGTGCTGGGCACCGGTGCGCTCGCGGACGTCACCGCACGCATGGTCCGCGTCCGGACCGTCGTCGAACCCCGCCCCGCACGCACGGCGGTCTTCGCCGAGCCGTACGCGCGTCTGGTCGACGCCCTGCGGGACCGCGGCTGGCTGCCCGGCCCGGTCGCCGCGCACGCGCACAGCCGGCTGAACCGGGATACTTCCGCCTCATGAGTACGAGCCTCCTGCTGGCCCGCCACGGGCAGACCGTCTGGCACGCCGAGAACCGCTACGCCGGCATCAGCGACATCGACCTCACCGACACCGGCCGTGCCCAGGCCGACGCCCTCGGCCGGTGGGCCGCCGCCCACCCCGTCGATGCGATCTGGACGTCCCCGCTGTCCCGGGCCGTCGCCACCGCCGAGCCCGCCTGCCGCGCCCTCGGTCTCACCCCGCAGAGCGAACCCCACCTGCGCGAATGCGACTTCGGCGTGCTGGAGGGCCGGACCCTCGCCGAGTTCGAGGCCGAGGACCCGGAGTGGGCCGCGGCCTACCGGGCCGACCCGGTGGAGCACTCCTTCCCCGGCGCCGAGGACCCGCTGGCCGCGGCGGCCCGGGGCGTACGCGCCCTGCGGGACATCGCCGCGGCCCACGCCGGCGGACGCGTCCTGGTCGTCGCCCACAACACCCTGCTGCGGCTGGTGCTGTGCACCCTGCTGTCGATCCCGGTCGCCGAGTACCGCAGAGTGCTCCCGAGGCTGCGGAACGCGGCGATCAGCGAACTGCGCATGAACCCGGACGGTTCCGCCGCACTCCTCTCACTCAATGTGCCGTGCGGGACCGAAATGCCTTAGCGCCATGGGCACATGACGCAGATCGACACATCGGTGCCGCACTCGGCCCGGATCTGGAACTACTGGCTGGGCGGCAAGGACAACTATCCGGTGGACGAGGCGGCCGGTGACGCGTACACCGCCGTCTTCCCCGGCATCGTCACCATCGCCCGCAGCAGCCGCGCCTTCCTGGGCCGCAGCATCCGGTATCTCGTCCAGGAGGCCGGCGTACGGCAGTTCCTCGACGTCGGCACCGGCCTGCCGACCGTCGACAACACCCATGAGGTCGCCCAGCGCCTCGCCCCCGAGGCGCGGGTCGTCCACGTCGACAACGACCCGATGGTCCTGGCGCACGCCCGAGCCCTGCTCACCTCCACCCCCGAGGGCGCGTCGGCCTACGAGCCCATCAGCCTCTTCGAGCCCGAGGAGATCCTCGCGGCCGCCGGCAAGACCCTCGACCTCACCCGCCCCACGGCCCTGATCCTCAGCGGCATCCTGGGGCACGTGGCCGACCACGAGCAGGCCCGGGACCTGGTGCGCCGCCTCCTGGCCGGTCTCCCCGCGGGCAGCCACCTCTCCCTCAACGAGGGCTCCCGCGGGACGGACCCGGCCTACGAACGGGCCCAGGACGCCTACAACGAGACGGGCGCGGCCCCGTACTTCCTGCGGCCGGCCGAGCAGATCGAGGCGTTCTTCGAGGGCCTGGAGCTGGTGGAGCCGGGCGTGGTCCCGGTGCCGCTGTGGCGTCCCGAACCGGGCGACCCGGCCGAGCCGATCGGCCAGCACGGCGGGCTGGCCCGCAAGCCCTGAGCCCGCCGGGTACGGGAAGACCCCCGCGAGTCACGTCCTCGCGGGGGTCTCCTTCTTTCCGCCTGCCGCCGTGAAGGGTGAGAAGACGATCACGAGGCAGGACGCTTCAACGGCCTCAGGGAGCCAGCAGCAGCACGTCCGCGCGGGACTTGGCCGCCTCGTAACGCCGGGCCACGTCCTGCCAGTTGACGACCTGCCACATCGCCGCGACGAAGTCGGCCTTCTGGTTGCGGTACTGCAGGTAGAAGGCGTGCTCCCAGGCGTCGAAGACGAGGATCGGGGTGGCGCCCTGCCCGACGTTGCCCTGGTGGTCGTAGACCTGCTCCACGATCAGCCGCCCGCTCAGCGGCTCGTAGGCGAGCACGCCCCAGCCCGAACCCTGCGTGGTGGCCGACGCCTTGGACAACTGCGCCTTGAATCGCGCGAAGGACCCGAAGGACTCGGTGATCGCGTCCGCGAGCTCACCCACCCCGTCCTGCGCCAGCGGCTCCCCGCCACCGTCCTTCGGACCGGTCATGTTCTGCCAGTAGATGCTGTGCAGGATGTGCCCGGACAGGTGAAAGGCCAGGTTCTTCTCCAGCCCGTTGACCGCCCCCCACGTCTCCTTGTCCCGCGCCTCGGCCAGCTGCTCCAGCGTGTCGTTGGCGCCCTTCACATAGGCGGCGTGGTGCTTGTCGTGATGCAGCTCGATGATCTCGGGGCTGATCACGGGGGCGAGCGCGGAGTAGTCGTAGGGCAGTTCAGGCAATGTGTAGACGGACATGGACGGGATCCCCTCCGGACCTCTTATTGCAACAGCATTGCAACTGCACGCTAGCAGCAGAAAGGCTCCGAGGGGTGACCCGGGCACGCAAAAGGCCCCCGCGTGTGTCGCGGGGGCCTTCAACGGTGGGTCTGCTACCGCCGGGCGCGGGCCTTCTGCCACGCGTACCCGACCGCCGCCAGAACCAGGATCATCCCGCCCGTCGAGTACAGCTGGACGCGTGTGTCCGGCTCCCGGGCCATCAGGACGAAGACCGCGGCCATGCCGGCCAGGGCGACCCAGGTCAGCCAGGGGAACGCCCACATGCGCACGGCCAGCTTCCCGGGTGCCTCGCGCTCCAGGCGGCGGCGCAGGCGCAGCTGCGAGACGGCGATGAAGATCCAGACGACCAGGATCACCGCGCCGATCATGTTCAGCAGCCAGGCGAAGACGTCGTTGGGCCGCCAGTAGCTCAGCAGCACGCACAGGAACCCGAAGACGCAGGACGCCAGCACGGCGATCCGCGGCACCCCGCCCGAGACCCGGCCGAGCCCCTTCGGGCCCTGCCCGCGCTCCACCAGCGAGTAGGCGATGCGGGAGGCGCCGTAGACGTTGGCGTTCATGGCGGACAGCAGGGCCACCAGGACGACCACGTTCATCAGCTGACCGGCGCCCGGGATGCCGAGCTCGTCGAGGGCGGCGACGTACGGGCCCTTCTCGACGACCGCCTTGGAGTCCCAGGGGACCAGCGTGACGATGACGGCCATCGAGCCGATGTAGAACAGCGCGATGCGCCACATCGCCGTGCGGACCGCGCTCGCGACGCCCTTGACGGGGTTCTCCGACTCGGCGGCCGCGATGGTGACCGTCTCCAGGCCGCCGTAGGCGAAGACCGAGGCGAGCAGGCCGATGACCAGGCCCTCACCGCCGTTCGGCAGGAAGTCGGTGAGGTGGCTCGAGCCCGGCGAGTCCGTGCCGGGCAGGACGCCCGCGATCGCCAGGACGCCGAGCACCAGGAACAGGGTGATCGCGCCGACCTTCAGCGCCGCGAACCAGAACTCGAACTCGCCGAAGTTCTTCACGGCGGCCAGGTTCGTGCCGCAGAAGACGACCATGAACAGTGCCACCCACGCCCACTCCGGCGTGCCCGGCAGCCAGCCACTGACGATCTTCGCGGCGCCGATGCCCTCCAGGCCGACGGCCGTGCAGAGCAGCACCCAGAAGGACCAGCCGGCCGTGAACCCGGCCCACGGGCCGATCGCCCGCTCGGCGTGCGCCGAGAACGACCCCGACGACGGATACGCGGCCGACATCTCGCCGAGCATCCTCATCACCAGCATGACGAGGGCGCCGGAGAGGGCGTAGGCGACCACGATCGACGGACCGGCCGCGGCGATACCGGCACCGGAACCGACGAACAGACCGGCCCCGATCACCCCGCCGAGGGCGATCATCGACAGGTGGCGCTGCTTCAGGCCGTGGGAGAGGGCGACGTCGTCCGCGCTGGGCGGCGTCCCCGTGGTGGTGCTGGGCATGGGCGCGGCTCGTCCTATGCGTGATGGGAGTACGAGGGCAAAAACGCCGCCAGTCTCGGGTGCCTCTCCGCCGGGACGAAGAGGCATTCCATCATGCGGACAGTTCTGTCGCTCTGTGTGGTCAGGCGGCGACCGGTGTGTAGTGCGAGGCGTCGCCCTCGAGGGAGTAGCTCTCCTTGCCCTCGATGCCCACGGGGACGTCCCCGGCGACGGTCACCCGGTGCAGGCGCCGCGGCCGGCCGTCGTAGTTGTCGACGGCGTAGTGCTGGGTGATGCGGTTGTCGAACAGGACGAGCTGGTCCGGCGACCAGCGGTGGCGCAGGACGTTCTCCGGCCGGGTGACGTACGCCTGGAGCAGATCGAGGATCTTGCGGGACTCGCCGGCGGACAGGCCCGCGATCCGCTGGGCGAACCCGCCGATGAACAGCCCGCGCTCACCGGTCAGCGGGTGGACCCGGACCACCGGGTGGACCGTGCGGTACTTGATCGACGTGAACTGGGCGCGCCGGGCGGACTGCTCCTCGTCGACGTCCTCCTCCGGGACGGCGTAGTCGTAGTCGTTGGTGTGCTCGGCCCACAGGGTGTCGGCGAGGCCGCGCAGCGACTCCGGCAGGTTGCGGTAGGCGGCGGCCGAGCTGGCGATCAGCGTCTCGCCGCCGTAGGGCGGGACGGTGATGCTGCGCAGACTGGTGGCCTGCGGCGGGTTGAGGACGAACGTGACGTCGGTGTGCCAGTGGTTGGCGGCCCGGCCGCCCTCGCTGTCGACGGGCAGCACGTTCGGGGCGCCGTCCACCGCCGACACCGTCGGGTGGGCGGTCGTGATGTCGCCGAAGTGGCGGACGAAGGCCTGCTGACCGGCGTCGTCGAGCCCCCGTGCGTCGAAGACGAGGGCCTTGTGGGCGTTGAGCGCCTCCCTGAGGGCGGTGGAGGTCTCCTGGTCGAGGGGCCGGGTGATGTCGACGCCCTCGACGCGGGCGCCGATGTGCGCGGTGACCTTGTGGATCTCGATGGCCATGACGGGTTCCTTCCGGACGAGGGGATCAGACGAGGGCGGGGGCGACGACGTGCTGGTTGGCGGGGCGCGGGAGGCCGTAGCGCTCGCGCAGGGTGCTGCGGGTGCCGCCGTACTCGGTGCGGAGCAGCCCCCGGGCGCGCAGGATCGGTACGACGTGGTCGACGAAGGCCTCCAGCCCGGACGGCAGCACCGCGGGCATGATGTTGAAGCCGTCCGCGGCGCCCGAGGCGAACCACAGCCCGATGGTGTCGGCGACCTGCTCGGGCGTCCCGGCGAAGGTGAGGTGCCCGCGCCCGCCCCCCAGCCGCCCGATCAGCTGCCGCACGGTGAGCCGGTCGCGCCGGGCCAGCTCGACGACGAGCGTGTAGCGGCTCTTGGCGCCCTCGACGGCGCTCTCCGGCGGCAGGTCGGAGGGGAGCGGACCGTCCAGCTCCAGGGTGCCCGGGGCCAGTTGCAACAGCCGCTCCAGGCGGTCCACACCGTGCGTGTGCACGATGTGGTCCTCCAGGAGCCGCTCGTTCGCCCGTGCCTCGGCCTCCGTGGAGCCGATCACCGGGACGATGCCCGGCAGCACCTTGATGTGGTCGGCGTCCCGACCGGCGGCGACCGTCCGGGCCTTGAGGTCGGCGTAGAAGGCCCGCGCGTCCTCGACGGTCTGCTGGGCCGTGAACACCGCCTCCGCGTACCGGGCCGCGAACCGCTTGCCGTCCTCGGAGGAGCCGGCCTGCACGAGCAGCGGGTAACCCTGGGGTGAGCGGGGTACGTTGAGCGCGCCCTCGACGCTGAAGAACCGCCCCCGGTGCCGGGGCGGGTGGATCTTCGCGTCGTCGCCCCACACGCCCGCCGCCTTGTCGGCGACGATCGTGTCGTCCTCCCAGCTGTCCCACAGCTTCAGCGCCACGTCGAGGAACTCGGCGGCCCGCGCGTACCGCTCGGCGTGCGCCGGTTCGGCGTCCAGACCGAAGTTCCGGGCGGCCTCCTCGCCGGCGGTCGTGACGATGTTCCAGCCCGCCCGGCCGCCGCTGAGATGGTCCAGCGTGGCGAACTTGCGGGCCAGGTTGTACGGCGAGTTGTACGACGTGGAGGCCGTGGCGATCAGGCCGATGTGCTCGGTCGCCGTCGCCAGCGCGGTCAGCAGCGTGATCGGCTCCAGCGCCCCGGCGGGCCGCTGCGCGAGGTTGTTCCACAGCTGTGGGCCGTCGGCGAGGAACAGCGAGTCGAACGTGCCGCGCTCGGCGATCCGGGCGAGCCGTACGTAGTGGGCCAGGTCCACATGCGCGTACGGGTCGCTCTCCGGCAGCCGCCACGACGCCTCGTGATGGCCGGTGTTCATCAGGAACGCGTTGAGGTGCAGCTGTCTGCGGGTCATCGATGGTCCTCCGTGACACCGAGCGCGGCCAGCAGCCGCTCCCGGTACTCGCCGAGCAGGGGCTCGCGGTACGACCGCGGGTGCGCGCGGTCGATGGTGAGGTCGAGGCCGATCCGGCCCTTCTCCAGGACGAGCACCCGGTCGGCGAGCACGATCGCCTCGTCCACGTCGTGGGTGACCAGCAGCACCGACGGCCGGTGCCGCTCCCACAGCTCCCTGAGCAGCCCGTGCATCCGGATCCGGGTGAGCGCGTCCAGCGCCCCGAACGGCTCGTCGGCCAGCAGCAGTTCCGGTTCGCGGACCAGGGAACGGGCCAGGGCGGCGCGCTGGGCCTCACCGCCGGACAGCTCGCCCGGCCAGGCCCGCTCGCGGCCCTTCAGACCCACCTCCTCCAGGGCCGCACGGCCCCTGCGGCCGGCGTCCTTGCCCTCCGCGCCGAGCAGTACGTTGTCGAGGACCCGTCGCCAGGGCAGCAGCCGGGAGTCCTGGAAGACCACCGACACCCGCTCGGGCGCGGTGAGCTGCCCGGAGCCGGTGACGCCGTGGTCGAGTCCGGCGATCGCCCGCAGCAGGGTGCTCTTGCCGGAGCCGCTGTGCCCGAGCAGGGCCGTCAGCTGCCCGGCGGGCAGATCGAGGTCGATGCCGTCGAGGACCGTGCGCCCCTCGAACGACCGTGTCAAGCCGCGTAGCTGGACGGCGGGACGGGTCAGCTGCTCAGTGTGCGGCGCCATGACAGCACCCTCCGTTCGACGATACGGACCGCGCTGTCGGAGATGAGGCCGAAGACGCCGTAGACGACCAGGCCGACGAGGATGACGTCCGTCTGGCCGTAGTTCTGCGCCTGGAACATCATGTAGCCGAGGCCGCTGGTGGCGTTGATCTGCTCCAGCACCACCAGGCCCAGCCAGGAGCCGGTGACTCCGAGCCGCAGCCCGACGAAGAAGCCGGGCAGGGCGCCGGGGATCACCACCTGCCGGATGAACCGGAGCTTCGACAGGCCCTGCACCTCGGCGAGTTCGACGAAGCGGCTGTCGATGCCGGACAGCGCGGCGTGCGTGTTGAGGTAGATCGGGATGTAGACGACGATCGCGATGATGGCGATCTTGAAGGTCTCGCCGATGCCCAGCCAGAGGATGAACAGCGGGATCAGACCCAGAGTGGGGATGGCCCGGTTGAGGTTGACCGTCCCGTCGATCAGCGCTTCCCCGGTCCGGGTCAGCCCGGACGCCAGCGCGAGCAGGATCCCCACGGCCAGACCGATCGAGAAGCCGGTGGCCGCGCGCCGCAACGACGTCAGGATGTCGTCCGGCAGCGTGCCCGCGGACCACAGCCGGCTGCCCGTCTCCAGCACCGTCCAGGGAGCCGGGATCGCGCCCGGGTCGAGCAGCCCGGCGGCGGAGGCGACGCTCCACAATGTGAGGACGGCGGCGGGCCCGAAGAGCCGGGTGGCGGGCAGCCGCCTGCCCGGGGCGAGCCGCCGGCGCCTGCGCACCTGGTGCGTCCCCTCCACCGGGGCGAGCGGTGCGGGGGCCTTCGTGGTCGTGTGGGTCGTCGTGGTCACGGCGGTCACCTCCGGTACTCCGCGGGCACGGCCTTGGCCGCGAGGGACTCGAAGCGGTGGTCGAAGAGCTCGGAGACGTCGAACTTCTTCACGAAGCCGCCCTCGGCGAGCAGATCGGCGGTCTCCTGCTCCCACCGGATGGCCTCGTCCCAGCTGGGCGGGAACAGCGGCTTGTTGGCCAGCGCGGTGATGGCCTTCGCCTGGGGGAGCGTCAGGTTCTGCGTCCCGACGTAGAACTGCTCGTTCCACTCGTCGGGGTGCTCGTACGTCCACACCTGGCTCTTCGCCCAGTACGGGACGTACGCGGCGACCGCGGCGGCCTTCGCCCGGTCGTTCAGCACCGAGACCGGCGCCCACAGCAGGTTCAGCAGGTCCACCACGTCCGTGGTGACGGTGCGCGCGGACTTGTACTGCGCCAGGTAGGCGGGCGCCTGGCTGTTGGCGAGCGGGGCGATGTCCACCTGCCCGGACTGCAGGGCGGTGAGGAACTGGTTGCTGGTCAGCGGCACCAGCTCCACGTCGTCGTACTTCAGCCCGGCCTTCTTCAGCGCCCGCAGCAGGACGACACCCTGCGCCTGCCCCTGGGAGAAGGCCAGCCGCCTGCCCCGGAAGTCCGAGACCCTGCGGATGTCGCTGCCGGGCTTGGTGGCGAAGAGGTAGTTCGGCTTGCGGGTGATGTTGATCGCCACGATCTTCGCGTCGAAGCCCTGGTAATGCGCCTGGATCGGCGGGATCCCCGCGTTGTTGGCGACGTCCAGGGACTTCGCGCGGAAGGCGTTGATGACGTCGGGGCCCGCGCCGATGTTCAGCCAGTTGGACACCTTGAACGGCAGATCACGGAACCCGGCCAGCTTGAACTGCAACTGCTGCGCGCCCTGGTACGACGCGATCTTCAGGCTCGTCCCCGCGGGAACCTTGGAGGCCAGAGGAGCGTCGGACGCCGCCTCGGCCGCGGCGCTGTTGTCCGCGCAGCCGCTCAGTCCGGCTGCAGCGGCCGTCACACCGAGCAGTGAGGTCAGGAACAGGCGCCGGTCGACACCGGCGACGGAGGGCGAGGGCATGGGAGTACTCCCTGGTTATGGAAGACGGCACAGCACGCGGAATTCCCGGCGGAAAAGACGCCGGACAAGAAATTCACGCGAATGTCACAAAGGAAGGAGAAGGCGCTCCGTGAACGGGCGCCAAAGCGCGTCAACGGGTCAGCAACAGAGAGTGCGACAGCTCGTGAGCGGGGTCATGAACAGGATGTTCCTGGTCAGCGGCCCGACCTGTCAACATTCCGAGTTTCTGAATTAAATAGCCTCAGGTGACGCGGCCAGCGGATCCCGATAGAGAACGTCGAGCGCCACCGCACCACCGGCCACGGCCAGCACGGAATCCGGGAAACCGATCGGCGAGACGGTCGCGGCGCGATCCGCCCCGACCTCCTCCCGCAGCGCTGCGAGACAGTCCTCGCGGTGCATGGCCCCGATCTCCGTCACCACCACCTGCTCGGGGTTGAGCACGTCGAGCAGCAGCCCCACCGCACGCCCCGTCCGCCGCGACCGCTCCCGCAGCAGCTCCGCGGCCACCGTGTCACCGGCCGCGGCCGCGCCGACCACGTGCATCGGGTTCACCGCGTCGCCGACCCCCGCCTCGCGGGCCCGCGCGCACAGGGTGCGCTCGCTCAACTCGGCCTGCAGGCACCCCACCCGGCCGCAGCCGCACGGCTCCGTGCCGCCCGGCACCGGCAGATGGGCGATGGACCCGGCCTGGGAACGCGGCCCGTGGTGCACCTCGTCATGGGTGGCGAACGCCGCGTCGACCACGTTGCCCGCGAACAGGTGCAGCACACTGCGGCTGCCCCGCGCCTGCCCGAAGAGCCGCTCCGCGTTCACCAACGCCCGTGCGTGCCCGTCCACATGGACCGGCAGCCCGGTGCGCGTCCCGAGCACCCCCCGCACCGGCACCTCGCGCCAGCCCAGCAGCGGGTGCTCCACGACGGTGCCCGAGTCCCGGTCCACCCAGCCGCCCGCCGCGAACCCGACCCCGAGCGCCGTGCTGCCGGGGGCACCGGCGAGCAGCGCCGCCAGACCGTCGGCCGCCCGGCCCAGCACCCGCCCGGGCTCAGTGCCCGAGTGCTTCACCTCGCGCCGGGCCACCACACGGCCGCGCAGATCCAGCAGCGCGACCGTGGTGTACGGCACCGCCACGTGCACGCCGCCCACCACGAACCGGGAGTCGTCCAGGTCGACCGGCAGGTGCGGCCGGCCCACACCCCTGGACCGCCGCAGCACGGCGGACTCGCGGATGAGCCCCAACTCGGCGAACCGGGCGCAGTAGTCGGTCACCGACGCCGGTGACAGGCCCGTCAGCCGGGCGATGGTGCTGCGCGCGACCGGCCCGTGCTCCAGCACGGACCGCAGCACGACGCTCGCGCTGGTGCGGCGCCGGTCGCTGTCGGCGACACGGGGGATGGGGGACGTCAGAAGGGGAGCCGCGGTACGGGGCATGGGAGTCTTCCTGGAGGCCGGTCCGACACTGCGCCGTCTCGATCGGCGGACCGGATCCCTCCGCCCCGCCTCACAGAGGCCGGCGACAGGTGGCCGTGCCCTGGCGTCGCAGGTCGACGTAGCGACGCGACGAGAAGTACCGGGCCTGGGCAACCATGTCCGCGACGCTAGCAAAACGGCCCCGGGCTGCCCAGACGGCGACCGACGGGCGAGACGGCGTACGCGGCGCTTTGGCGGAAACCTACAGACGTCCCTCTGTCGGGCTCCGGTGGCACACGCCATCTCATCACCGTGACCGGCGTCACCCCGTCCTCGGTGTAACCGGCACCGTTTGTTCGGAAGCGACCAACCGCCGGTCCACGCCTTTGTGGACGGCTGACGGTGATCGGGGCGAGGACGCTGGGATAGCGTCACCGTGTCCCACCGGCCCTCACCCCCGCGGAGTCCCCATGAGCACCGCTGCCGCCACACCCGCCCGCGCCGGACAGGTCCTCGCCGACCTGCTCCCCTCCCCCAAGCTCTCGGCGGCGCTCGAGCAGGGCGGTGCCCCCACCCGAGTCCGGGACGCGGCCCTCGTGCTCGGCGGCGCCGCGCTCACCGGCCTCGCCGCCCAGATCTCCGTGCCCGTGCCGGGCTCCCCGGTGCCGGTGACCGGCCAGACCTTCGCCGCGCTGCTCGTCGGCACGTCCCTCGGCGCGGGCCGCGGCTTCCTGGCGCTGGCGCTGTACGCCCTGGCGGGCATCGCCGGCGTGCCCTGGTTCGCCGGCGCCTCCTCCGGTGTCGCCCCCTCCTTCGGCTACATCCTCGGCATGATCCTCGCCGCCACCGTCGTCGGCGCCCTGGCCCGCCGCGGCGCCGACCGTTCGGTGCTGCGCACCGCCGGCGCGATGCTGATCGGCGAGGCGATCATCTACGCCGTCGGCGTGCCCTACCTGGCCCTGGCCACCGGCATGTCCGCCACCGCGGCGATCGCGGCCGGTCTCACGCCGTTCCTCATCGGCGACGCGCTGAAGGCCGCCCTGGCGATGGGCGCCCTGCCGACGGCCTGGAAGTTCGCGAACAAGCGCTGACACCACGGGCGTTGCCGAGAGGCCCGCCGGGGGCACGATGCTCCCGGCGGGCCTCTTCGCGTACCCGGGACGCGGCAGGGGCCGGATCAGCCCTCCCCAGCCCCCGGCCGCCGCCGCTGGGACCACCACATTCCGGCCATGCCCGCCGCCAGCAGCGACGCCCCGGCCGCACCCAGCGGCAGCAGATCACGGGCCGGTCCGGTCTTCGGCAGCTCCTTGCCACCCGGCCCCGCCGGTTCGTTGTCGGTGCCGAGCAGCAGGGGCGTGGCCGGTGCGTCCGGCGACGGATTGCTCGTGCCGAACGGCACCGGGCCCTGCTGCCAGAAGGTCTTCTTCCCGTCGCTCGTCTGCACGGGCAGACAGATCTTCCCGGTCTTGCCGAGGTCGAACGTCGCGTCGACGGCGTACGACTTCGACGCACCCGCGGCGAGATTGTCGATCGGGCATGCGAATCCACTGTTCGAGCCCTCGGGAAGTCCCTTCTCGGGTATCGCCGAACACCCCTCGACGTTCTTGACGACAAGCCCGTCGAAACCGACGACCAACAGCCTGATCTTTCCGCTGTCCTTGCTCCCCTCGTTCTTCACCGTTGCGGTAATCGCCGTCTTTTCGGAACTGTTGTCCACCGAGATCTTCCCGGGCAGTGTCGTGGAGAGCTTCACCCCTGCCGGGGCGGCGTCAACCACCTTTCCCCCCTTGCCGCTCGCAGGTCCTTCGTCCTCCGCGCCGGCCGTTCCGGAAAGGATCAACACCGCCGAGAAAGATGCCATGACCAGCGATCCCGTGACCACTGTTGTACGACGAGAACTCATGTTCGTCCCCCTTGCGTCCCCCTGGGCTGCGCCTGAATTCGCAGCACTGAAAGAGGTACCACAAGATTTCGCGGCACTATCCTGGTACGGCGCGAAGTGTGACCGTTGTGTTTCACTGGAGTTGGTCGCGGGGTCGTGGAGGGGGTGCAGCGGATTGCCGGGGAATGCGAACAGCGGCGGTGTTCCAGGGATATTGGTGACGGGACGCTATCGGTTGGTCGAGAGTATCGGCCAGGGGGGAATGGGGCGGGTGTGGCGAGCCGCCGACGAAATTCTCGACCGGCAGGTCGCCGTCAAGGAAATGCGGATCGACGGACTCGACGCGGAGGACAGCAGGACCCGCCGTGAACGCACCCTGCGCGAGGCCAGGGCTACGGCCCGGATCGACCACCCCAACGTCGTACGGATCTACGACGTGGTCGACGAGGGAGAACGCCTGTGGATCGTCATGGAGTTGGTGGCGGGCCGCTCCCTCGAACGGATCCTCGCGGAGGCCGGGCCGCTGAGCCCCGGCCAGACGGCCCGCCTCGGCCTCGGTCTGGTCGCCGCGCTGCGGCAGGTGCACGCACGGGGCGTCCTGCACCGCGACATCAAGCCCGGAAACGTACTGGTCGAGCACGCGGACGGGGTGGCCGGATCCGCACGCGACAACGGCAACGGTTCCGGCCCCGCACGACGCGTCGTGCTGACGGACTTCGGCATCGCGGCGATCCAGGACGCGGAGGCGCTCACCATGGTCGGCATGCTGGTCGGCTCGCCCGACTACATGGCCCCCGAGCGCATCTCCGGCCGTCCCCAGGGGCCGCCGTCCGACATCTGGTCCCTCGGCGCGACCCTCTGCGCGGCCCTGGGCGGCCGCTCCCCGTTCTCCCGCGACACCACACTGGCGACCCTGCACGCGGTCCTGTACGAGGAGCCCGAACTGCCCGCCGCGCCGGGGCCGTTGCGGGACATCCTGACGTCCCTGCTGGCCAAGGAACCGTCGGCGCGCCCGGACCTCGACGCACTGGAGACGGCGCTGCACCCGGTGGCGTTCCCGGCCCCGACACCGACGGTGGCGGTGGCGGCAGCGGCGGGGGTGGGGGCGGGGCTGGGTGACCCGGAGCCGGAAGGGGTGGCGGGTGGGGGATTGCCGCCGGGGCCTGAGCGGAAGCTGCCGGCCGACGGGGAGTTGCCGTCGACTCGGGGGCAGGGTGCGGTGGCGGGTGGGGAGTTGCCACTGAGCCGGGGGCCGGTTTCCGCGGCGGGCGGGGGGTCGCCACCGAGCCCCGAACGGAAGCGTCCGGCGGACGAGGCGGCCCTGCCGAGCCTGGAGCGGACACGTGCCGCCGAGTGGAGGTCTCCGGTGGACGAGGCGGCGCCGTCGAGCCAGGAGCGGACCCCCGCCCCCGAGTGGAAGCGTCCGGTGGACGAGGCGGCGCCGTCGAGCCTGGAGCGGACCCCCGCCCCCGAGTGGAGGCCTCCGGTGGACGAGGCGGCCCTGCCGAGCCTGGAGCGGACCCCCGCCCCCGGGCTGGACCCCACACCCCTCGGCGAACAACGGCCGGCCCCACCACCGCGGTCGCGGGCGCCTCTCTCCGCAACCTCGCCGGAGCCGGAATCACCCACCCCTGCCCACCTCCCGGCTCCGCCTGACCCGGCGCCTCGGGATCCCCGCCGACCCGCCCCCGCCCCGGGCCCGCACCACCACCCCACACCCCCGGCACCCCCCACCTCCACCACAGCCGCTGCGGCCGCGGCGAAGGCCCAGCCGGCGGCACCCCCGGGTGAAGGCCGCGCCGTCGGCACCACCCACCGCGCGGGCCCCGGCCCCGTCTCCCTCAGCCGCGCCCAGGCGGAGACGGAACGCCGTCCGCACCCGACGCCCCCGCCGATGCCACCGGGCGAGCTCCCCGGACCGGCCGTCCCGGCCGCACCCCGCACCCGCCGCTCCCGCACCCTTCGCCGTACGGTGCTCACCGCAACGGCGGCCCTCGCCACCGCCGGCACCGTCGCAGCCATCCTGCTGGCGACGTCATCGGGCTCACCCGGCGGCAGCGACGGGACTCCCCGAGCCGGCTCTTCGGCGTCCGCGCAGCCCACCTCGGGGGACCCCACCGAGGGCCCCGCGAAGGCCGGCACCCCCGCCCCCACCGTCGAGGGCACCACCAGGCCGCGGACCCTGCCGCCCGGCACACACCGGGAGGCCGGTGGGTTCGCCTGGGCGACGCCCGACGGCTGGCGGCGCGACGTGAAGACGGGCGCGGAGGTGCACTACACCTCCCCGGACGGCTCCCAGGAACTGGTCGGCAAGTCGTCCCTGGCCCGGGGCGACCTGCTGGAGACCTGGCAGACCTCGGAGCGCAACGCCCACCAGGGCCAGGACTACCGCAAGATCCGCCTGGAGGAGACGACGTTCCGCGGCCACCCGGCGGTGGTCTGGGAGTACACGTTCACGCTGAGGGGCGTCCACTGGCACGCCCGCCTGCTCGGCTTCAACGTGACCGGCAAGTCGTACCAGGTCAACACGTGGTACGAGGCGGGGATCGAGGAGGAGGCACTCGCCATCTACGCGAAGGTCAGGGACAGTTTCACGGTGCTGTGAGCAACCTCGGGCAAGCGCGGGCAAGCATGGGCAAACGAGAAGGGGCCCGTGGTGCGCGACAGCACGCACCACAGGCCCCGTTCACGGCGAACGGCGAGCGGCTGAAGGATCAGCCGGCCGACACCTCGTTCCGCTCCTCACCCTGCACCTGCGGGGCGTCTGCGGCCGTCCGCCCCCCGCGCAGCCCCTTCTTCACGAAGGCGATGACGAGCACCACCGCCGCGACGAGCAGCGACAGCAGGATGGTCTGACGCCCGTCGTGCTCGGTGTCGGTGAGCATGTAACCGAGGATGAACACGATCAGCGCGGCAGTCGCCCAGGTCAGGTACGGGTACAGCCACATCTTCACGACGAGCTTCTCGGGCGCCTCGGCCTTGATGATCTTCCGCATGCGCAGCTGGGAGAAGCAGATCACCAGCCACACGAACAGGGCGACCGCGCCACTGGAGTTCACGAGGAAGAGGAAGACGGAGTCCGGGAACTTGTAGTTGAAGAAGACGGCGACGAAGCCGAAGGCGACGGAGGCGAGGATCGCCGTGCGCGGCACGCCGTTGGAGGTCGTGCGGGCGAAGGCCTTCGGCGCGTCACCGCGCTGGCCGAGGGAGAAGGCCATGCGGGAGGCGGTGTAGAGGCCGGAGTTCAGGCAGGACAGCACCGAGGTCAGCACGATGAAGTTCATGATCTGGCCGGCGTGCGCGATGCCGAGGGAGTCCAGCGCGGCGACGTAGGAGCCGTCCTTGGCGATGGACTTGCTGTCCCAGGGCAGCAGGCACACGACGACGGCGATCGAACCGAGGTAGAAGACGGCGACGCGCCAGATGATGCTGTTGGTGGCCTTGGTGACGGCCTGCCGCGGGTTCTCGGACTCGCCGGCGGCCAGGGTGGCGATCTCGCTGCCCATGAAGGAGAAGACGACGAGCAGCACACCGGTGAGGATGGCGCCGGCCCCGTTGGGCAGGAAGCCGCCGTGCGCGGTGAGGTTGCTGATGCCGGCCTGCTCACTGTCCACGCCCGGGAGCAGGCCGAACACGGCCAGTCCGCCGATGACGATGAACGCGGCGATCGCGACGACCTTGATGCCCGCGAACCAGAACTCGAACTCACCGTAGGAGCCGACGGAGACCAGGTTGGTCGCGGTCAGCACCAGCATCACGATCAGGGCCCAGCCCCACTGGGGCACGGCCGGTATCCAGCCCTCCAGGATCACCGCACCGGCGGTGGCCTCGACCGCCAGCACGACGACCCAGAAGAACCAGTAGAGCCAGCCGATGGAGAACCCGGCCCAGGATCCGAGGGCCCGGTCGGCGTGCGCGGAGAAGGAACCCGAGGTGGGGTTGGCGGCCGACATCTCGCCGAGCATCCGCATCACCAGCACCACGAGCGTGCCGACGAGGGCGTACGACAACAGGATGCCGGGACCGGCGGTGGCGATACCGGAGCTGGACCCCACGAAGAGGCCGGCTCCGATGACACCGCCGATGGCGATCATCGAAAGATGCCGGTTCTTGAGTCCGGCCTGCAGCCCGGAGCCCTCGGCTCCGGGTTCTCCGGGCCCTCCGGGGTCGTTTCCGGTCTTGTTCATGGTCGGCTGCGAGGTCATGGAACGGATTTCCTTTGCGCCGGGGAGCTGTACTTCCGTACGAACCGCCCGAGCCGCACGAACGGGGTGTGTCGGGGCATGACGGTGTACGGGTGGCCCGTACGAGCGGTGTACGAGCCGGTCCAGTGAATCGGAGGCGAACGGATAGGAGAACCTTTGAATCCAGATTGTTACTTGAGGTTTTCCTGAGGTTCCGTAACGGGGCTCACATTTGCCTCAGGTTCTTGTGAGCGCCACCCCGCGCGCCTTCCCCGAAACACCCGTGTCACACTCATCCCATGCGCGTGTACCTCGGCTCGGACCATGCGGGCTACGAACTCAAGAACCACCTCGTCGAGTGGCTGAAGGCGGCGGGTCACGACCCCGTCGACTGCGGCCCGCACATCTACGACGCCCAGGACGACTACCCGCCGTTCTGCCTCCGCGCGGCGGAGCGCACGGCCGCGGACCCCGACGCCCTCGGCGTCGTCATCGGCGGTTCGGGCAACGGCGAGCAGATCGCCGCGAACAAGGTCAAGGGCGTCCGCGCGGCCCTCGCCTGGAGCGAGGAGACGGCGTCCCTGGGCCGCCAGCACAACAATGCGAACGTCGTCGCGGTGGGCGCGCGCATGCACTCGCAGGACGAGGCGACGAAGTTCGTGGAGACCTTCCTCGCCACGCCGTTCTCCGGTGACGAACGTCACATCCGCCGGATCGACATGCTGTCGTCCTACGAAACGACGGGCGACCTCCCCCCGATCCCCCCGCACCACCCCCAGCAGTAAGCTTCCCCACCCCCAGCCCGAGGGGCTCCGCCCAGGAGCCCCAGGGCGGAGGGGAGACCGGGCGAGGGGCGAACGAGGCCGCGGACGAAGCGGCGCCGAAGCCCACGAGGGGCGAGGGCCAAGCTCCGGAGGGAGTGGGGGTCACGCCCTGGAGGGAGCCAAGGGGGGCGAGGGCGAAGCCCGAAGGGGTGCGGGGGACGCAGTCCCCGCCGGGGCTGGGGCGGAGCCCCGAGGTCTTTCGACCCGAGCCCTCTCAGTAACCGCGCCCGGGCGAAGCGTGGGCAAAACCCTGGGTCCGGTGTGCAGCCCCGCGGCCTCAGCCGCATGAGGTGGGTGGGCAAAACCCCCGGCCCCGACCGCAGGGCGACGACCACAGGAGAACCCGTGCCGGAAGGCCACACCATCCACCGCCTCGCCCAGGACTACGCCGCCGCCTTCCTCGGCACGAAACCCCGCACCACCAGCCCCCAGGGCAAGTTCACCCCCGCCGCCGCCCTCCTCACCGGCACGGAACTCACCCACACCGAAGCCCACGGCAAACACCTCTTCCTCGGCTTCCGCGACACCCACTGGGTCCACATCCACCTCGGCCTGTTCGGCAAGGTCACCTTCGGCCCGGCCCCCGAACCGCCCCCCACCGACACCGTCCGCCTCCGCCTGGCGAACGACACCGCCTACGTGGACCTTCGCGGCCCCACCACCTGCGCCCTCGTCACACCCCCGGAGAAGCAGGCGATACACGACCGCCTCGGCCCCGACCCCCTCCGTGACGACGCCGACCCGGACGCCGCCTACCGTCGCATCACCCGCAGCCGTACGACGATCGCCGCTCTCCTCATGGACCAGAAGGTCATCGCCGGCGTCGGAAACGTCTACCGCGCGGAGGTCCTCTTCCGGCACCGCATCGACCCGTACCGCGCCGGCAAGGACATCACCCCCACCGAGTGGCACGCGATATGGACCGACCTCGCCGGCCTCATGCACGAGGGCGTCCGCAACAACCGCATCGACACCGTCCGCCCGGAACACACCCCGGAGGCGATGGGCCGCCCCCCGCGCGTCGACGACCACGGCGGCGAGGTGTACGTCTACCGCAGGGCGAACCTGCCCTGCCACATCTGCGGCGGCGAGATCCGCACCGCCGATCTCGCCGCCCGCAACCTCTTCTGGTGCCCGGCCTGCCAACGTCCCTGAAGCAGTGCCCTTGCAACACAGCGCCTGAAACAGCGCCCTTGATACGGCCGGGCGTCCCTCAGAACCCGTGCGGCAGCCACGGCGGCACGACCGACCCGAACCCGAGCGACGCCTGCGCCAGCGCCCCGGGCCGGATCTCCCGCACACGCCCCGCCGCCGCCAGCGCGGCCAGCGACACGCCCCCGAGATACGCCGCGCCCAACTCCCGTACCGACAGGGCGACATCAGCCGCGTCCGCCGTGCGCTCGCAGGACGCACCCTTCGTGTCCCCGCTCAGCCGCCAACGCCCCGCGTTCCAGGGGCAGAACGCGTCCTCCACCTCGAACACCACGTCCACCGGGGCCTGGTACGTCCGCGCCTCCAGCGCGGCCCCGACCTCGACCGGCCGGACGTACAGCGAGTCCCGCAACCACGGGTGGCAGCGTCGCTGGTCGGACACCAGGTACTGCCACGCGTCGTCCACCGGACGCCCCCGCACGGTCACCTTCGACGTCAGGTCGATCCCGAGCAGGAACCGCCACAGCGCCGCGTCCGCCGCCGGGTCCAGCGCCACCACATCCTGCACGGCCACCGTGCCGTTGGACCCGGACAGCTCCCACTCCGGCTTGACGCGGAACCGTGCGTACCCGACCGTCTCCCCGTCCCGCTCGGCGAGCACGCACTGCAGGGGCGAGGCCCCCGCCCGCTCGCTCTCCGGGTCGAGCACCCCGAGCCGCTCCCAGCCGGGCCGCCGCGCCAGCATCCCGGGCCGCGCCGGAACCAGCCGGGCGTACAAGGCCTCGCACACGTCGAGCACATCGGCCGGCACCGCGTACCGCACCCGTACGTCATCCGTACCGTCCGGCACCGACAGCCCGACCCGGGTCGTGTCGATCTCTGCGGTCAGCGAGAGGGTCGCGTTGCCGTACCCGAACCGCCCGTAGATCGCCGGCTCGGACGCGGTGAGCACGGCCAGCGGCTCACCCCACGCGCGCACGTCGTCCAACTGCCGCCGCATCATCGACGTCAGCAGGCCGCGCCGGCGATGCGTGGCGGCCACGCTGACCATCGTGACGCCTGCGACCGGCAGCGATGCTCCGCCGGGCACGGTCAGCCGGAAACTGAACGCCCCGGCCGTCCCCACACACTCGTCCCCGTCCCAAATGCCAAGGGAACGGTCGAATTCGGTCAGCGAGCGCCACAACTCCCGCTCCTCCGCGGCTTCCGGCACCCCGCCGAAGCCCCGGAGCAGGGTGTTGTACCAGGTGTCCCAATCGTCCTGCCGAAGGACTCGCAGACCGGGCGAAAGGCGGTTCGCGTCAGGTGCCATGAGCCATGCCTACCAGGGCAATGCGGGACGAGCGAGGGATTTTCTCCCGGGCGGCGGTGGGACGCACGCCGTGCGGTTCACTGTGATGTTCCGCCCTCGGACGGGGGACAAGTAGGACCTCCCGTGCCAAGGGGCCGGTCCGATGGATAGGGTCCCGAACTAATGGCATCAGGACGAGAGCGGCGCGCGGAAGCCGAGACGTTCACGGCCCGGTTGAGGAAGCAGTGGCACCGGGCCCGTGTCGGCGTGCGCCGGGCCGCCGTGGACTACTTCCGCGGCAACGGCTCGGACTGGATCGCCCTGGCCGGTCTGATCCTGACCGTCCCGCTGATCGCGTCGGCGACGCTGGCGAACTCGGTGTGGTTCTCACCGGCCGCGCTGGTGCTGCCCGTCGTCGTGGGCGGTCTGCTGCTGCGGCCGGCGAGCCTGCTCGGGCTGTACGCCGCGGCGGCCACGGCACTGATCGTGGAGTCGGTGCAGCTCGGCCCGTACACGGAGGGCCCTTCGAGGGTCACCCCGGGCGTCGTGCTGGTGGTGGCGGCCTGCGGGTTCTTCGGACTGCTGCTCGCTCAGTTCCGCAGCCGGGTCGGCGTGCCCTGGCGGCGCGGCGGCACCATGCTGTTCGACCTGCGTGAACGCATCCGGGTGCAGAGCAAGCTGCCCGACCTGCCGGGAGGCTGGCACCGGGAGATGGCGCTGCGCCCGGCGGGCGGCCAGTCCTTCTCGGGCGACTTCGTGGTGGCGGCGCGCACCAACGGCGGCCGTACGCTGGAAGTCGTCCTGACCGACGTCTCCGGCAAGGGCATGGACGCGGGCTCCCGCGCCCTGCTGCTGTCCGGCGCGTTCGGCGGCCTGCTCGGCTCCCTCCCGCCGCACGCCTTCCTCCCTGCCGCGAACGGTTACCTCCTGCGCCAGGACTGGGACGAGGGCTTCGCCACCTCCATCCACCTGGTCCTCGACCTGGACTCCGGGGACTACGAGCTCTACTCCGCGGGCCACCCTCCGGGCCTCCAGCTCAGCGCCGGCACCGGCCGCTGGGAGGAGAAGGCCGCCGAGGGCCCGCTCCTCGGGGTGTACGACGGCGCCCAGTTCGACCCGGTGAAGGGCTCGCTGCGGCCCGGGGACGTGCTGATGCTGTTCACGGACGGCCTGGTGGAGACCGCCGACCGTGACATCGTCGAGGGCATCGACCGCCTCACCGGCGAGGCCGACCGCTATGTGGCGGGCGGTTTCCACGGTGCCGCCTGGCACCTCATCGAGGCCGTGGCCAAGGACGTCAACGACGACCGGGCGCTGCTCCTGATCTGCCGCGAGGGGCCGACGGCCGCCGCGTCCCGTGAGACACTGGTGCGGTGACCGAGACACCCCGTATGACCCTGGCCCAGGTGGAGGCCACCGCCCGCACGGCGCACACCGGCCAGACCGACAAGGCGGGCCGGCCCTACGCCGAGCACCTGCGGGCCGTGGCGGAGGGCGTTCGGGCGCGGGGCGGCGACGAGGAGCAGATCGCGGCGGCCTGGCTGCACGACGCCGTCGAGGACGACGCCCTCTCCGCGCAGTGGCTGCGCGGGGCCGCGCTGAGCAGCCGTACGAAGGACATCGTCCTCGCGGTCACCAAGCGGGCGGGGGAGACGCCGGAGGCGTACGCCGCGCGGATCCTCGCCACGCCCGGCGCGCTGCTGGTGAAGGAGTCGGACCTGGCGCACAACGCGGACCCGGCGCGCCTCGCGGTCCTCGACGCGGCGACCCGCGAACGACTGACCGAGAAGTACGCGCGGATGCGCGTACTTCTCGGTCTGGTGGGATGAACGCTGCCGCAGGGGTCAGGCGTTGACCTTCTCGCGCTCGCGTTCGCGCCGCTCGGCGCTCTGGCGTTCGCGGGCCTGCTCGGCCGCGTCCGGCTTGAAGGCCCAGTCCATCTTCGGTTCCATCGCGAACCGGAAGGCGCGCTGCACCGGCTTGGTGCACAGCACCGTCACGACGGCGGCCGCGAGGACGGTCACGAGGATCTCCCCGGTCGGCCGGTGCAGCCAGGACGCCTCGAACCAGCCCTGGTAGTCACCGGCCTTCACCAGGAAGCCGTGCAGCAGGTAGCCGTAGAGCGTGCCGGCGCCGAGGGCGGTGAACCACATGTGGCGGCGCGGCACCCAGGCGAAGAAGCACGCGGTCAGCACCAGGGAGCAGCCGAACATCGCGAGCACCATGACCGGGCCGGTCCACCACGGGGCGCCCAGCTCCTGCGCGGCGTCCCGGTGGTAGAACCACGCGGTGTTCATGCGCGGCACCGCCCACCAGCTGAAGGCCAGCGCGGCGGCGAACACCGGCACCGAGGCGATCCGCACCGAACGGCGGCGCACCATGTGGAAGTGCTCGGGCTTCATGATGAGCCCCAGCACGAAGAACGGCAGGAACTGCAGGACGCGCTGCAGGTCCAGGTCGTCACCGATCTCCGGCGTGACGGTCGCCAGCATGGCGAGACCCAGCGCGAGCGGCAGCGGCCAGCGCACCAGGTTCCAGATGGGGGTGGTCAGGCGCCAGACGAACAGCGCGACCAGGAACCAGGTCAGGTACCAGGGGTCGAGGAGGCTGATCTCCTGGTGCGGGTCGTTGTCGATGACCCGCTTGAAGAGCGGATAGGCCGTCTCGAAGATGATGTACGGCACGGCCACGCCGGTGATCAGGCGCTTCAGCCGGCTGGGACGCATGTCGAAACTGCGCGAGAAGTAGCCGGAGATGAGGATGAACGCCGGCATGTGGAACGCGTAGACGACCTGGTAGGCGGCCTCGAGAACACGGCTGTCGCTCTTGAGCGGCTCCCAGGCGTGGCCCATGGCCACCAGCACGATCGCGAGGTACTTGGCGTTGTCGAAGAACGCGTCGCGCTGCTTGCCGTTCTGCTTATTCTGCGTGCTCTGCGGCGAGCGAGGGCTCGGCACTCCGTCGGCCGGCGACTGTGCCGGGGGAAGTGGCGCCCTGCGGTCGCCGTTCGGTCGCAGCGAGTTCGTCACAGACCCTCCCACCAAGAGCTCGGGGAGACGATCCGGGACCTCGCTGCGCGTGCGGGGGACGAGGCAGCGTGGAACATCTGAGGCACCCTAGCGTTCCCTGCAGCTATTCGTAAAACGCCGGACGTCATTCCTGGCTATTCGCTGCGGGTACCCCGGATTACGGGTAGTTGACATCACTGTCGGCGTGATGGTCAACACATCGCCCGATGGCGGATTTTGCGCACCAGACCCGCCCTGCTTGTCCTGACACTTCAGGACTAAGCGGTGCATAAGACCAGCAGGCGACTCCAGCGGAATGTCCGCTTCCGTCCTTCTTCAGCCCCTGCCCACAGGGGTGTTGGTGAGTCCGTGGCAACAATTCGAAATACCTGCGAACGCATTGTGTGGAGACGGAAACGATGCGGCCGAATTTCCTGCGCGGGGTGGCTCGTCGAATTGCCGTGCGACCGCTCGGTGTCGGGTACCCGCGCGGAGGCGTCACACACCGGCCGCGCACGGGGACGGACGCGACACGGGTGTGGTCGATGCGTCACCACCCGCATAGCCCGGCCGTGTTGGTGGCACGATGGTTCTGGCGGGGTGCGCGGGGTCGCGTCCCCGGGCCGGGAGAGCGGACCGACCGAGGGTGTGATCAGTTGTGGCCATTTCACTGTCTGTGGTGCTGCTGTTGGCGATCATCCTTGTGGTGTTGCTGAGAGGAGGGAGCATCAAGGCGGGCCCGGCCATCGTGGCGATCCTCTTCGGCTTCTTCCTCGCCTCCACCGGCATGGCCCCGTCCATCAACCGCTTCCTCAACTCGATAGCGGACACCATCAACTCCATCAGCTTCTGACCGACCGGGAAGCGCCCCCTCCGGCCGCGGCCCCCCGCGACAGCCCGAGCCGTACGAGCCGGCCCGGCCGAGCGGCCCACGTCCCGTGCGGCATCCGCCCCGCCTGCTCCGTGGGCGTACGCGTCTCCTGACCCCCGGGGGCATCGGATCCAGCGGCGGAACGGTGGGCTCGCCGCCCCGGTCGCCGAACCTGATCCTGACCTGACAATCGCGGTCGGCGTGCGCGACCAGGCACCCGCCGGCCTGGAAACACAGCGGGGAGGGGCGGCCTCGGGCGGTGCGGCGGAGATCTCCGCCGGCCCCAGGGCGGCATCGGCGATTCCGTCGATCTACACGAAGACGGCGACGTCGTCGATCCGCGCGAAGACACCGAACGGCTACCGCCGATGACCTTGCCGGTGACGGCGGTGCCGACCGGCAGGGCCGCCTCGGCCGCCGCCCAGGCAGGCCGTATCCCTCCGGCGCCGGATCCCCGGCACCCGTCGGCCACGAGCACTCGGTCACGGACCCTGGACGCCGGAAGACCGCTGACACGCTGAGCGACCTGGTCGACGAGGGAAACACTCAGGGCCAGGTCGAGGAAAATCCCTCCGGCCTGGCCCTGAGTCATATGGAGCGGGCGACGGGAATCGAACCCGCGTAGCTAGTTTGGAAGACTAGGGCTCTACCATTGAGCTACGCCCGCACGCGTGCGCCGCAGGTCGTGTGACCGCGGCACTGAAGGCATCCTAGCGGGTCGGCGCCCTTCGTCGCACACCGCATTCCCGCCCCGCCCGACGCGGCACGAACCCGGTGGAAATGCGGCGGCCGCACCGCCTGTGGGCATGTACCCTACGTGTCGCACCGAACGGGGTGTGGCGCAGCTTGGTAGCGCGTCCGCTTTGGGAGCGGAAGGCCGTGGGTTCAAATCCCGCCACCCCGACCAGCCACCCGATCACCTCGAGTGATCGCCCATCCGATCACCTCGGGTGATCGCCTTTTGGGCGGTGTAGTCGCTGCCGTTACTATGCAAGCTGCACGCCCGTGTGTCTCAGCGTCTGAAGTCCTCCGGGCGGCGAAATCCGCCGGGCCGCTCTGGCCCCGGCAGAAACCAAGAAGTCAGCCACAAGGAGACCGAACCGTGAAGAGCGCCGTGGAGACCCTGAACCCGACTCGGGTTCGGCTCACTGTCGAGGTGCCCTTCGAGGAGCTCAAGGACAGCCTCGACGCGGCGTACAAGAAGATCAACCAGCAGGTCACGGTGAAGGGCTTCCGCAAGGGCAAGGTCCCGGCCCGGGTCATCGACCAGCGGTTCGGCCGCGGTGCGGTCCTGGAGGAGGCGGTCAACGACGCGCTTCCGAAGTTCTACACCGACGCGGTCAACGAGGCCGAGCTCAGCGTGCTGGGCCAGCCCGAGGTCGACATCACGGAGCTGAAGGACGGCGAGACGCTGAACTTCACCGCCGAGGTCGACATCCGCCCGGCCATCGAGATCCCGGACTTCTCCGGCATCGAGGTCGAGGTCGACGCGGTCGAGGTCACCGACGAGGACGTCGACAAGGCCGTCGAGGAACTGCGCGAGCGCTTCGCCTCCACCGCCCCGGTCGAGCGTGCCGCCGAGGACGGCGACGTCGTGACGATCGACCTGCAGGCCAAGGTCGACGGCGAGGTCCTCGAGGACGGCGTCGCCGACGGCGTCTCCTACACCATCGGCTCCGGCGAGCTGCTGGACGGCATCGACGACGCCGTGAAGGGCCTGGAGGCCGGTGGCGAGGCCACCTTCACCTCCGAGCTCAAGGGCGGCTCGGCGGCCGGCAAGGAGGCCGAGGTCACCGTCAAGGTCACCCAGGTCGCCAAGCGCGAACTGCCCGAGCTGGACGACGAGTTCGCGCAGCTCGCCTCCGAGTTCGACACCATCGAGGAGCTGCGCGCCGACAGCCGCAAGCGCCTCGAGAACATGAAGCAGTACGACCAGGCCACGCAGGCCCAGGAGCGCGTCCTGGAGAAGCTGCTCGAGCTGGTCGAGGTCCCCGTCCCCGAGAAGCTGCTCGAGGACGAGGTCAACACCCGCAAGCACAACCTCGAGCACCACCAGCTCGGCCAGATGGGCCTCGACCTCGCGAAGTACCTGGAGATCCAGGGCAAGAGCGAGGAGGAGTTCGAGACCGAGACCCGTGAGGCCGCGGTCAAGGGCATCAAGACCCAGTTCGTGCTCGACGAGCTCGTCAAGCAGGAGAAGCTCAACGTCAACCAGGAGGAGCTCACCGAGCACCTCATGCGCCGTGCGGCCTCCTCCGGCATGTCCCCCGACCAGTTCGCCCAGGCGGTCGTCGAGGGCGGCCAGGTTCCGCTCCTGGTCGGCGAGGTCGCCCGCGGCAAGGCCCTGGCCGTCGTGGTCGAGAAGGCCACGGTCAAGGACACCAACGGCGAGATCATCGACCTCGACGACGAAGAGGACGAGACCGAGTCCGCCGAGGCCGAGGCCACGGAGGCCTCCGCCGAGGAGAAGACCGAGGGCTGAGCCCCGGTAGCGGTGAGTCTGTGAAGAAGGCCCTGGGGCGTGCCCCAGGGCCTTCTCGCCACCCAGGGGGCAAGCGCGCACTCCAGGGGCGCGGGGAACTGCGCGACAAGCCCCCACCCGCCCGCGGCCCGGCGATTTCCGCACCACCCACGACGAGACCGCACGGCGCCCCGGCGGAGCCCACCGCGCTACGCCCCCGGCGAACACTCCCATCTCCGGGATTCCCCGAAGGGACCCGCGCGTTAGGGTCCATGAATACGAGGGCAGTGGAGTCCCCGAACGGCTCCTAGCCCCTAGGGAAACGTGAGACGGCCCGGCGCCGTCGTAAGACGAGCAGGTGGATACGTGACGAATCTGATGCCCTCAGCCGCCGGCGAGCCTTCCATCGGTGGTGGCCTCGGCGACCAGGTCTACAACCGGCTGCTCAACGAGCGGATCATCTTCCTCGGCCAGCCGGTCGACGACGACATCGCGAACAAGATCACCGCGCAGCTGCTGCTCCTTGCCGCCGACCCGGACAAGGACATCTACCTGTACATCAACAGCCCCGGCGGTTCCATCACGGCCGGCATGGCGATCTACGACACCATGCAGTTCATCAAGAACGACGTGGTCACCATCGCCATGGGCCTCGCGGCTTCGATGGGCCAGTTCCTGCTCAGCGCCGGCACCCCCGGCAAGCGCTTCGCGCTGCCGAACGCCGAGATCCTGATCCACCAGCCCTCCGCCGGCCTCGCCGGTTCGGCCTCGGACATCAAGATCCACGCCGAGCGGCTGCTGCACACCAAGAAGCGCATGGCCGAGCTGACCTCGCAGCACACCGGCCAGACGGTCGAGCAGATCACCCGCGACTCGGACCGCGACCGCTGGTTCGACGCCTTCGAGGCCAAGGAGTACGGCCTCATCGACGACGTCATCCCCACGGCCGCCGGCATGCCGGGCGGCGGCGGCACCGGGGCCTGAGCGGTTCCCACGGGGCCTGTGGCGCCCCGTGAGGCCCATGGAGCCCTCCCGGGCCCCAGCGTCCCCAGACTGCCCCAGCCGACCGCCTCAGCCCTTTTCAGGAGACACCGTGAACCAGTTCCCCGGCAGCGGGATCTACGACCGTATGCACGCCGTGCAGGACATGAGCGGCTCGCAGAGCCGCTACACCGGCCCGCAGGCCGAGTCCCGCTACGTCATCCCCCGCTTCGTCGAGCGCACCTCCCAGGGCATTCGCGAGTACGACCCGTACGCGAAGCTCTTCGAGGAGCGCGTGATCTTCCTCGGCGTCCAGATCGACGACGCCTCCGCCAACGACGTCATGGCGCAGCTGCTGTGCCTGGAGTCGATGGACCCCGACCGTGACATCTCGGTCTACATCAACAGCCCCGGCGGCTCCTTCACGGCGCTCACGGCGATCTACGACACGATGCAGTACGTGAAGCCGGACATCCAGACGGTCTGCATGGGCCAGGCCGCCTCCGCCGCCGCCGTCCTGCTGGCCGCCGGTACGCCGGGCAAGCGCATGGCCCTGCCGAACGCGCGCGTGCTGATCCACCAGCCGTACAGCGAGACCGGCCGCGGTCAGGTCTCCGACCTGGAGATCGCCGCCAACGAGATCCTCCGGATGCGCTCGCAGCTGGAGGAGATGCTGGCCAAGCACTCCACCACGCCGGTCGAGAAGATCCGCGAGGACATCGAGCGCGACAAGATCCTCACGGCCGAGGACGCGCTGAGCTACGGCCTGATCGACCAGATCATCACCACCCGGAAGATGGACAACTCGAGCCTGCGTTGAGGCGAGAGGCTGTAACGTCTGCCGCCCCTTGGCACGGTTTGGCTCGGTTCACGTCAAAGCGAACCGCGCCAAGGGGGGCCCGAACGGGGGGCCCGGCAAGGTACCGTCGGACATAAGGCAGCACCAGGAGTCCGCTGGACGTCGGCGTCCAGGAGTCTCCCAGGCGAAGGGGAAGCACACCGTGGCACGCATCGGTGACGGCGGCGATCTGCTCAAGTGCTCGTTCTGCGGCAAGAGCCAGAAGCAGGTCAAGAAGCTCATCGCAGGGCCCGGTGTGTACATCTGCGACGAGTGCATCGATCTCTGCAACGAGATCATCGAGGAAGAGCTGGCCGAGACCAGCGAGGTCCGCTGGGAGGAGCTCCCGAAGCCCCGCGAGATCTACGAGTTCCTCGAGGGCTACGTGGTCGGCCAGGAGGCCGCCAAGAAGGCCCTCTCCGTGGCGGTGTACAACCACTACAAGCGCGTGCAGGCCGGTGAGAACGGCGGGGCGAACGGCCGCGACGACGCCATCGAGTTGGCGAAGTCCAACATCCTGCTCCTCGGCCCCACGGGCTCCGGCAAGACCCTCCTCGCGCAGACCCTCGCGCGCATGCTGAACGTCCCCTTCGCGATCGCCGACGCCACGGCCCTCACGGAGGCCGGATACGTCGGCGAGGACGTCGAGAACATCCTGCTCAAGCTGATCCAGGCGGCCGACTACGACGTCAAGAAGGCCGAGACCGGGATCATCTACATCGACGAGATCGACAAGGTCGCGCGGAAGAGTGAAAACCCCTCGATCACCCGCGACGTGTCGGGCGAGGGCGTCCAGCAGGCCCTGCTGAAGATCCTGGAGGGCACCACGGCCTCCGTACCGCCGCAGGGCGGCCGCAAGCACCCCCACCAGGAGTTCATCCAGATCGACACGACGAACGTGCTGTTCATCGTGGGTGGTGCCTTCGCGGGCCTGGAGAAGATCATCGAGGCCCGGGCCGGCGCCAAGGGCATCGGCTTCGGCGCGCAGATCCGCTCCAAGCGCGAGATGGAGTCCAAGGACCAGTTCCAGGAGGTCATGCCGGAGGACCTGGTCAAGTTCGGCATGATCCCCGAGTTCATCGGCCGCCTCCCGGTCATCACCTCGGTCCACAACCTCGACCGCGAGGCCCTGCTCCAGATCCTCGTCGAGCCGCGCAACGCGCTGGTGAAGCAGTACCAGCGCCTCTTCGAACTCGACGGCGTGGAGCTGGACTTCGAGCGCGAGGCCCTGGAAGCCATCGCCGACCAGGCCATCCTCCGCCAGACCGGCGCGCGAGGCCTGCGCGCCATCATGGAGGAAGTCCTCCAGGGCGTGATGTACGAGGTCCCGTCCCGCAAGGACGTGGCCCGCGTCGTCATCACGGCGGACGTCGTCCAGTCGAACGTCAACCCGACCCTGATCCCGCGGGACGCGCGGGGGCGGGGGCCGGGCGAGCAGAAGACGGCGTAGCCGCCCACCTGGGACATACGAAGGGGCCCCGGTCATCGACCGGGGCCCTTCCCTTTTGCGTCTGGGGGGATCGTCAGGCTTTGACGCGGATTTCCTTGCGAGCCTTTGTGGTGAGGTCGATCGCCACGTCCTTGGTGACGCCCTGGGCCGCGTCGCCCGGCGACACGATGGCGAGGGTGCTGTAGTCGGCCCACGCGCAGAACCAGTTGGTCTTCTCCTTCTTGGTCAGCTGGTCCTGCCCCTTGACCGACTGGCACTTCATGACCGCGCCGTCGAGATCCGCCGCCTCTGGCTCACCGACCAGTTCCGGTTTGCCGGATCCGGTGGAGGTCTCCTTATCGGCCGACTTCTTGAAATTGGCGAAGAACAGGTCCAGCGTCGCCTCCGGGTCGGAGATCTCACCGTACGCACCAGCCACGGAGAGGGTCTTGGCCGTTGCCATCTTCGCCGCGGACGCCGGATCGTTGGGGTCGTAGTCGCTCAGGTCCACGGTGGAGTAGAGGGCCGCTGCGGACTTGGCGTTCTTGACGCCGCTCTTCTCCAGCTCCGACGTCGAGTCGTTGCCGGCGGTCGCTCCGTCCTTCGTGGTCCGCTTGTACTCGCTGAGCACGGTCGCCGGAGTCGCCAGCTTGTGCGGCCCGTCGTCCTCCAGCGCGCCCGCGCCGCCACCCCCGCCGATCACGAAGTACGCGCCGACGCCGATCGCCGCCACGACCGCGACCGCGCCGATGATCAGGCCTGTCTTCTTCTTGCCGCCGCCCGGGGCCGGGGGCTGGGGCACGCCGTACGGGGCCTGGCCGTAGGGCGGCTGCTGGCCGTACGGGGGCTGCTGGCCGTAAGGGGCCTGCTGCGGCGGGACGCCCTGCGGGGGCTGCTGCGGGTAGCCGTAACCGGGCTGGGGCGGAGGGGCCTGCTGGGGGTAGCCGTAGCCGGGCTGGGGTGCCTGCGGCGGCTGGCCGTACGGACCCGGCTGGCCGTACGGGCCGGGCTGCTGGGGCTGCTGCCCGCCATACGGGCCCGGCTGGTTGTAACTCATGTTCTGGGTTCCCCTCCAGATGCTTATGTGTTCCGGACATCCTGGCGCAGACTCGCCGTGTGCATGGCATCGGGGCCCCCACCGTTACAAACGAAACGCGTTTCGGGACGGGGTCGTGACACCTCTAAACTGACCCCCGTGACCGAGAACGCTCAGCAGCAGCCACCAGCGCCCAGCACCGACCTGCCGACCCAGTACGCGCCGGCCGACGTAGAGGGGCCGCTGTACGAGCGCTGGGTAGAGCGGGGTTACTTCGAGGCGGACGAGAAGAGCGACAAGCCGCCGTACACCATCGTCATCCCGCCGCCGAACGTCACGGGCTCGCTCCACCTGGGGCACGCCTTCGAGCACACCCTCATCGACGCCCTGACCCGCCGCAAGCGCATGCAGGGATACGAGACGCTGTGGCAGCCGGGCATGGACCACGCCGGCATCGCCACGCAGAACGTCGTCGAGCGGGAGCTCGCCAAGGAGGGCAAGTCCCGCCACGACCTGGGCCGTGAGGCCTTCGTCGAGCGTGTCTGGCAGTGGAAGGGCGAGTCCGGCGGCCAGATCAGCGGCCAGATGCGCCGGTTGGGCGACGGTGTCGCCTGGTCCCGCGAGCGCTTCACGATGGACGAGGGCCTCTCCCAGGCCGTCCAGACCATCTTCAAGCGCCTCTACGACGACGAGCTCATCTACCGCGCCGAGCGCATCATCAACTGGTGCCCCCGCTGTCTGACGGCCATCTCGGACATCGAGGTCGAGTACCAGGACGACGACGGTGAGCTCGTCTCCATGAAGTACGGCGACGGGGACGACACCATCGTCGTCGCCACCACCCGTGCCGAGACGATGCTCGGTGACACGGCTGTCGCCGTCCACCCCGAGGACGAGCGGTACCAGCACCTGATCGGCAAGCTGGTCAAGCTGCCGCTGACCGACCGCTCCATCCCGGTCGTCGCGGACGAGCACGTCGACCCCGAGTTCGGCACGGGTGCCGTCAAGGTCACCCCGGCGCACGACCCGAACGACTTCGAGATCGGCCAGCGCCACGACCTCCCGGCCCTGACGATCATGGACGAGCACGCCGTGATCACCGCCCACGGCCCCTTCCAGGGCCTGGACCGGCTGGAAGCGCGGTCGGCGATCGTCGCCGCGCTGCGCGCCGAGGGCCGGATCGTCGCGGAGAAGCGGCCCTACGTCCACTCCGTCGGCCACTGCTCGCGCTGCAAGACCACCATCGAGCCGCGGCTGTCCATGCAGTGGTGGGTCAAGGTCGGCCCGCTCGCGAAGGCCGCCGGTGACGCCGTCCGCGACGGCAAGGTCAAGATCCATCCGCAGGAGATGGAGAAGCGCTACTTCGACTGGGTCGACAACCTCCACGACTGGTGCATCTCGCGGCAGTTGTGGTGGGGCCACCGCATCCCGGTCTGGTACGGCCCGAACGGCGAGGTCGTCTGCGTCGGCCCCGACGAGCAGCCACCCGGCACCGAGGCCGAGGGCTGGCGCCAGGACACCGACGTCCTCGACACCTGGTTCTCCTCCGGCCTGTGGCCGTTCTCCACGCTCGGCTGGCCCGAACAGACAGAGTCGCTCGCGAAGTTCTACCCGAACTCCGTCCTGGTCACCGGCTACGACATCCTCTTCTTCTGGGTCGCCCGGATGATGATGTTCGGCCTGTACGCGATGGACGGCACCCCGCCGTTCCACACCATCGCCCTGCACGGCATGGTCCGCGACCAGTTCGGCAAGAAGATGTCGAAGTCCTTCGGCAACGCGGTCAACCCGCTGGACTGGATGGACAAGTACGGCTCCGACGCCCTGCGCTTCACCCTCGCCCGCGGCGCCAACCCGGGTGTCGACGTCCCGATCGGCGAGGACTGGGTCCAGGGTTCCCGGAACTTCGCCAACAAGATCTGGAACGCCACGCGCTTCGCGATGATGAACGGCGCGACGATCGAGGGCCCGCTGCCGGACGCGTCGAAGCTGTCCTCGACCGACCGCTGGATCCTCTCCCGCCTCAACTCGGTGGTCGCCGAGGTCGACGCGTTCTACGAGGACTACCAGTTCGCGAAGCTCTCCGACGCGCTGTTCCACTTCGCGTGGGACGAGGTCTTCGACTGGTACGTCGAGCTGTCCAAGACGACGTTCCAGGCGGGAGGCGAGGCGGCCGAGGTCTCCCAGCGCGTCCTCGGCGAGGTCCTCGACGTCACGCTGAAGCTGCTGCACCCGGTGGTCCCCTTCGTCACCGAGACCCTGTGGACCACGCTCACCGGCGGCGAGTCGGTCGTCATCGCCGACTGGCCCAAGGCTGTGTCTGTTCCTGGTGCTGAGGCACCGGGTGGCTTCCGGGACGCCGACGCCGAGCGCGAGATCGAGTCCCTCCAGTCGGTCATCACCGAGGTCCGCCGCTTCCGCGCCGACCAGGGCCTCCAGCCCGGCCAGCGGGTCCCGGCCCGGCTGACCCTGGACGGCACGCGGTTCGCGCCGCACGAGGCCGCCATCCGTCAGCTGCTCCGCCTCCAGCCGGAGGGCGAGTCCTTCACGGCGACGGCGACCCTCCCGGTCGCCGGTGCCGAGGTCGCCCTCGACCTCTCCGGCACGATCGACGTCGCGGCGGAGCGCAAGCGCCTGGCCAAGGACCTCGCCGCGGCCGAGAAGGAGAAGTCCCAGGCGAACGCCAAGCTCGGCAACGAGGCGTTCCTGGCCAAGGCCCCCGACCACGTCGTCGACAAGATCCGCACCCGCCTGGCCAAGGCGGAGGAGGACATCGCCCGCATCCAGGCCCAGCTGGAGCGCCTGCCGCAGGCGTAAGGGTCCGTACGGCCGTGAAGGCCCCGGTGCTGCTGAGCACCGGGGCCTTCCCGCACTTCAGGAGCGCGGGGAAGTGCGCGACAAGCCACGACGCACCCGCACCACATGACGGCACAAGCCACCGCAAGCAATGTCAGTCGGTCTCCGTAGACTGGGCCCCGTGAGCGAGCTCCCTCCAGACCACAACGCCGACGACCAGCCCGACCCTCTCGACGGTTTCGACGAGATCATCGCGGAGGAAACCACCCGCGACCCCGACCTCGCCGTCATCGAAGCCGGCAGCCGCACCCTGCGCACCCAGGGCGGTCCGCCCGACGCCGACATCCCCACGCGCCCCGCCGACCCCGAGGTCGACAAGGCCCTGCGCGAGGTCGAGACCGAGCTCGCCACCCGCTGGGGTGAGACCAAGCTGGAGCCCTCGGTCAGCCGTATCGCCGCGCTGATGGACGTGCTGGGGGAGCCGCAGCGGTCGTACCCGTCGATCCACATCACGGGGACGAACGGCAAGACCTCCACGGCGCGCATGATCGAGGCCCTGCTCGGTGCCTTCGAGCTGCGCACCGGCCGCTACACCTCGCCGCACGTGCAGTCGATCACCGAGCGCATCAGCCTCGACGGCGCCCCCATCTCCGCCGAGCGGTTCATCGAGACGTACCAGGACATCAAGCCGTACGTGGAGATGGTCGACGCCGCGCAGGAGTACCGGCTGTCGTTCTTCGAGGTGCTCACCGGCATGGCCTACGCGGCCTTCGCCGACGCCCCCGCGGACGTGGCCGTCGTCGAGGTCGGCATGGGCGGCTCCTGGGACGCGACGAACGTGATCGACGGGGACGTCGCGGTGGTCACGCCCATAGACCTCGACCACACCGACCGGCTCGGCACCACGCACGCCGAGATCGCCACGGAGAAGGCCGGCATCATCAAGCAGGGTGCGACGGTCATCATGGCGCAGCAGCCGGTCGAGGCGGCACAGGTGCTGCTGAAGAAGGCCGTCGAGGTGGACGCGACCGTGGCCCGGGAGGGCCTGGAGTTCGGCGTCGTCGAGCGGCAGGTCGCCGTCGGCGGGCAGCTGGCGACGCTGCGCGGGCTCGGCGGCGAGTACCCGGAGGTGTACCTGCCGCTGCACGGCGCGCACCAGGCGCACAACGCGGCCGTCGCGCTCGCCGCCGTCGAGGCGTTCTTCGGTGTCGGTGCGCAACGGGCCGACGCGCTGGACCTGGACACGGTCCGCAAAGCCTTCGCCGCCGTGGCCTCGCCGGGCCGGCTGGAGGTCGTGCGCCGGTCGCCGACGGTCGTGCTGGACGCCGCCCACAACCCGGCGGGTGCCCGGGCGGCCGCCGAGGCGATCGGGGAGGCGTTCCAGTTCAGCCGGCTCGTCGGCGTGGTCGGCGCGAGCGGCGACAAGAACGTACGGGGGCTGCTGGAGGCCTTCGAGCCGGTGTTCGCCGAGATCGTGGTCACGCAGAACTCCAGCCACCGCGCGATGGACGCCGACGAGCTCGCCGGGATCGCCGTGGAGGTGTTCGGCGAGGAGCGCGTCCAGGTCGAGCCGCGACTCCCGGACGCCCTGGAGGCCGCCATCACGCTGGCCGAGGAGGAGGGCGAGTTCTCCGGCGGCGGTGTGCTCGTCACCGGTTCCGTCATCACCGTCGGCGAGGCCCGACTGCTCCTGGGGAAGGGCTGAGTCCCGTGCGCACGCTCTGTTCTTCGACGCTGATCGGCGAGTTCTTCGTCATCGGGTTCGCCGGTCTGGTCGCCATGAAGGACCCCGACCTGTCCATGGCGACCGTGTGGACGGTCAGCGGCATCGCGATGTTCCTGTGTCTGGTGCTGTGCGGCCTGGTGACGCGGCCGGGCGGGGTCGCCCTCGGCTGGGCGCTGCAGATCGCGCTCATCGCGTCGGGGTTCATCGTGCCGACCATGTACTTCCTGGGTGCGGTCTTCGCGGCCCTGTGGTGGGCGTCCGTCCACTACGGGCGGAAGATCGACGAGGCGAAGGCGAGATTCGCGGCCCAGGCGGGCTCCTCCACGCCTGACGCTGCGTAACAGCCCTCCCGACACGCCGGGTAATCTCGTCCCACCGCAAGACCTTCACCCATAAGGAGCCCGTCGTGAGCCAGCGCACCCTCGTCCTCCTCAAGCCCGACGCCGTCCGTCGTGGCCTGACCGGCGAGATCATCAGCCGCATCGAGCGCAAGGCGGGCTGGACGATCACCGCGCTGGAGCTGCGCACCCTGGACCAGGACACGCTGGAGCAGCACTACGGCGAGCACAAGGGCAAGCCCTTCTACGAGCCTCTGGTGGACTTCATGGCGTCCGGCCCGGTCGTGGCGCTGATCGTCGAGGGCGAGCGGGTCATCGAGGGCGTGCGCGCGCTCGCCGGCCCGACCGACCCGATCGCCGCGGCGCCCGGTTCCATCCGCGGCGACTACGGCGTGATCGTCCGGGAGAACCTGATCCACGCCTCCGACTCCGAGGAGTCCGCCGAGCGCGAGGTGAAGATTTTCTTCCCCGGCCGGGCGTAGCGTCCGCACCTCACCAGCACATACGGCAGAGTCTGGGGGCGAGTCCCCCGGACTTTGCGGCATATGCGTGGCGATCGAGGGAACGATGGGCCCCGAACGCCCGTCTCCAGAAGCGAATGCGGTCGGCATCTGCTGACAATGGCGGAGACCCTCCCGCAGTGTTCGCGAAGGCGCGTCTACGATGGAAGCCTTCACGTCACAGCACCCACCTTTGCCTACCTGATAAGCCCTCAAAAGCTCCTGGGAAGGCCAGACGAATCCTGATGGGGAACTCAATGTCGTTCATCGGCCGTGACATGGCTGTCGACCTCGGGACCGCCAACACGCTGGTGTACGTCAGGGGTCGCGGGATCGTACTCAACGAGCCGTCCGTCGTCGCGATCAACACCAACACCGGTGGCATCCTCGCGGTCGGTGCCGAAGCGAAGAAGATGATCGGGCGGACCCCCGGCAACATCGTTGCCGTGCGGCCGCTGAAGGACGGCGTGATCGCCGACTTCGAGATCACCGAGCGGATGCTCCGCTACTTCATCCTGAAGATCCACAAGCGGCGTTATCTGGCTCGTCCGCGGGTCGTCGTCTGTGTGCCTTCGGGCATCACGGGCGTCGAGCGCCGCGCCGTCATCGAGGCGTCGTCCCAGGCCGGCGCCCGTCAGGTGCACATCATCGAGGAGCCCATGGCCGCGGCCATCGGTTCCGGCCTGCCGGTCCACGAGGCCACGGGCAACATGGTGGTCGACATCGGCGGCGGCACCACGGAGGTCGCGGTCATCTCCCTCGGCGGCATCGTCACCGCCCAGTCCATCCGGGTCGCCGGCGATGAACTGGACAACGCGATCATCCAGCACATCAAGAAGGAGTACTCCCTCCTGCTGGGTGAGCGCACGGCCGAGCAGATCAAGATCACGATTGGTTCGGCGTACGACCTCGACTCCGACGAGCACACCGAAATCCGCGGCCGGGACCTCGTCTCCGGGCTGCCGAAGACCGTGGTCATCTCCGCAGCCGAAGTCCGCAAGGCGATCGAGGAGCCGGTCAATTCGATCGTCGACGCCGTCAAGACGACCCTCGACAAGTGTCCGCCGGAGCTGTCCGGCGACATCATGGACCGAGGAATCGTTCTGACCGGCGGCGGAGCGCTGCTGCGCGGCCTCGACGAGCGGCTGCGCCGGGAGACCGGCATGCCGATCCACATCGCCGAGGACCCGCTGGACAGCGTGGCGCTCGGATCCGGAAAGTGCGTCGAGGAGTTCGAGGCGCTCCAGCAGGTGCTGGACGCCCAGCCGCGCAGATGACATAACTCTTCGATTCCGCCGTACGGGACGATCTCCTCTCGTACGGCGGATCGTTGATATAGAGGCATAAGCTCCCAAAAGCAGCCCCTCGGGTTTCCCTGGGGCTTCCCGAATTCCTATGAGGAAGGGCACGGCCGCCGCACGTGAGGGACACACGAGAGAGCCGGCTGCTCCTGGTGCTGCTGATCGCCGTCGCGTTCGCGTTGATCACGGTGGACATCCGCGGTGGGGAGGACTCGCCCGTCGACGGCGCCCGGCAGGGTGCGGCGACGGTTTTCGGCCCGATCGAGAGCGGCGTCTCGGCCGCGGTCGACCCGGTCGGCAACGCGGTCTCCGCCATCCGCGACTCCGGGGAACGCCACGACCGGCTCGCCGCGCTGGAAGAGGAGAACGCGGCCCTGAAAGCGCGGCTCGGCAGCGACGACCGCAGCCGCAGCCGCCTCAAGCAGCTCGACAAGATGCTGAAGATCGCCGGCCAGGGCCAGTACGGCATCAAGGGCGCGCAGGTCATCGCCATCGGAGCGGCGCAGGGCTTCTCCTGGACCATCACCGTCGACGTCGGCGCCAACGACGGCATCAAGCGCGACATGACCGTCCTGAACGGGGACGGGCTCGTCGGCCGCGTCACCACCGTCGGCCCCAACACCGCCACCGTGCTGCTGGCCAGCGACCCCGACTTCACGGTCGGCACCCGCATGGAATCCGGCGACGAGCTCGGCTTCGCCTCCGGGCAGGGCGACCGTCCGCTGCGCGTGGAACTCCTCAACGGCAAGGCCGAGGTGAAGAAGGGCGACCGCCTGGTCACGTTCGGTTCGCAGGCCGACCGGCCGTTCGTGCCCGGTGTGCCCGTCGGTGTGGTGTCCCGCGTGGACCCCTCCGGCGGCGGCCTGACCCGCACCCTGTACGTCACGCCGTACGCCAGCTTCACCAAGCTCGACATCGTCGGTGTCGTCGTCGAGGCCCCGAAGAAGAACCCGCGTGACACGGTGCTCCCGCCCAAGCCCAAGCCGACCCCCAGGCCGACGGTGACGGTGACCGTGACGCCGTCCCCCGAGGCACCCGTGGACGGCCAGAACCAGCAAGAGCAGTAGGAGCTGTCACCCCATGCGCGTCAACCGGATCCTGCTCTCCTCCGCCCTGGTCGTCGTCGCCCTGGTGGTCCAGGTGAGCGTCCTCGCCCGCCTCCAGCTGCCGGGCGCCGTCCCCGACCTGCTGCTGCTCACCGTCCTCGGCCTCGCGCTGGTGTACGGGCACGTGGGCGGCGCCCTCGTCGGATTCGGCGCGGGTCTGCTCGCCGACCTGGCCCCGCCCGCCGACCACGCGGCCGGGCGCTACGCCCTCGTGCTGTGCGTCGTCGGTTACCTCGCGGGCCTGGTGAAGCCCGAGACGGGCCGGCTGAAGTCCGCGACCGGCCCCATGGTCGTGGTGGTCGCCGCCGCGGTCGCCTCCACCCTGCTGTACGCCGGGGTCGGCGCCCTCGTCGGCGACACCGCAGCCCGCCACGTGGGCCTCGGCAGCCTGCTGTTCACGGCCGCCCTGTACGACCTGCTGCTCGCCCCGTTCGTCGTGCCGGGGGTCATGGCGCTGGCCCGGCGCGCCGACAACGACCCGCTCGCCGAGTCCACCTCGGCCGCCGCCAAGGCCACGGACATCTCCTCCGGCTGGCTCTCCGGCGGCACCGGCCTGAAGATCGGCAGCCAGCGCAACGGGCTGCGCGTGAAGGCCGCCCGGGCACGGATGGCGCGCGCCGGGCGCATCAAGGGGGTCAAGCGGCTGTGAACGCAGGGAAGTTCACCCGAACGGGACGGTCCGGGAGGAACGCCGGCCCGTGGGCCCGTCGTTCATCACTCGTATTCGCACATCCGTGCCCGGACACACCGTCGCACCCGCACATCCGTACGCGCACCGAGAGGGGGAGGCAGCCGCAGTGACCAACATTCCCGAGACCGGCAGGAACTCGCGGGTCCAGATCCGGCTCGTCGTCATCCAAGTCCTCGTCCTCTCCCTCCTGCTCACCCTCGGCGGACGGCTCTGGTACCTCCAGATCCGTGAGGGCGCCGCCTACGCCAAGGAGGCGTCGGGCAACCACGTCCAGCAGGTCGTCCAGCCGGCCGTCCGCGGCTCCATCCTGGACGCACGCGGCGTCGCCCTCGCGGACAACGAGACCCGGCTGGTCGTCTCAGCGTCCCGCACGGACCTGCTGAAGATGAAGGACGACGGCAAGGAAGTCCTGACCAAGCTCGCCGGAGTCCTGGGCATGACGCCCAAGGAGGTCCAGGAGAAGGTCCGGCTGTGCGACGCCAAGACGCCCCAGCCCTGCTGGAACGGCTCGCCCTACCAGCCCATCCCGATCACCGACGAGGCCACCGCCAAGCAGGCCCTGCAGATCCGCGAGCGCGCCGAGGACTTCCCCGGCATCACCGCCGAGCCGGAGGCCGTGCGCCGCTACCCGAGCCCCGGGAAGGCCAACTCCGCCCAGGTCCTCGGCTACCTCTCGCCGGTCACCGACGAGGAGATCAAGAAGGCGCAGAACACCAACTCGCCTTATCTGCGCTCCGACCAGGTCGGCCGCTCCGGCCTGGAGCGCCAGTACGACAAGGCGCTGCGCGGCAAAGCCGGCGTCACCCGCTACGAGGTCGACAACCTCGGCCGGGTCATCGGCCAGGCCGAAGCCGACCCGGCCCACCCCGGCGACAACCTCGTCACCAGCATCGACTCCCGGGTCCAGCGAATCGCCGAGTACCAGCTGAACGAGGCCATGAAGGAAGCCCGCAAGCAGCACGACCGCAACACGGGCACCAACTACAAGGCCGACTCCGGCGCCGTGGTCGTCATGGAGGCCAAGACCGGCCGTGTCGTCGCCATGGCCTCGAATCCCACCTACGACCCGAACGCCTGGGTGGGCGGCATCTCCGCCAAGGACTACGCGCGGCTCACCGGCAAGAGCTCCAACTACCCGCTGCTCAACCGCGCCATCCAGGGCCAGTCGGCGCCCGGCTCGATCTTCAAGGTCGTCCCGACCGCCGCCGCGGTCAACGCGGGCTACTCCTTCAACGGCCCCTACGACTGCTCCAGCTCGTACTCGATCGGCGGCCAGGTCTTCAAGAACTTCGAGTCCAAGGGGTACGGCCCGATCAGCCTCGGCCGCGCCCTGGAGGTCTCCTGCGACACGGTCTTCTACCGGCTCTCCCACGAGGAGTGGAAGCGCGACGGCGGCACCAAGCCGAAGAAGAACGCCAGCGACTGGTTCTACAAGACCGCCCACCAGTTCGGCCTCGGCAAGGAAACCGGCATCGACCTGCCCAACGAGGTCACCGGCCGCGTCCCCGACCGCCAGTGGAAACTGAACTACTGGAAGGCCAACAAGGACGCCTGGTGCCGCACCGGCAAGCGCAACGGCAGCTACGCCGAGAAGATCGCCTACGAGAACTGCCTCGAAGGCAACCGCATGCGCGCCGGTGACTCCGTCAACTACTCCATCGGCCAGGGCGACACCCTCGTCACGCCCATCCAGATGGCCACCATCTACGCGGCCATCTCCAACGGCGGCACCCTCTACAACCCCTCCGTCGGCAAGGCGGTCATCAGCGCCGACGGCAGGACCGTCACGCCGATCAAGCCCGAGTCGCACGGCAAGCTGCCGATGACGCAGAAGACGCGCGACGAGGTGGACGAAGCCCTCGCGGGAGTCGCCACCCGCGGTACTGCCGCCTGGCGGTTCGGCGGCTGGCCGCAGGACAAGATCCCGATGCACGCCAAGACGGGTACGGCGGAGGTCTACGGCAAGCAGACGACCTCCTGGTTCGCCACGTACACCAAGGACTACTCGATCGTCATGACGATCTCCCAGGGTGGTACGGGCTCCGGCGCCTCGGGCCCGGCCGTCCGCAACATCTACAACGCGCTGTACGGCGTCTCCGAGGACGGCGACATCGACACGAAGAAGGCACTGCTGCCCACGCCGCAGAAGACCCTGCCGAAGATCAAGACGGACGGCACCATCGCCTCCCCGAAGGTCCCCAAGGACCCGGCCAAGGACCGCCAGGCGGACAAGAAGGACCCCAACGCCCCGGCGGACCCGCTCCAGCCGGTCACATCGGCCCCGCCGTCCCCCGAGAACCGCAACACCCGAAGGCGCCGCCGCCGGGGAAGCCGGAGGTTGCCAGCATGACCGGCGGAGTGAACAGCTTCCAGGTCTCCGGCTACGGACCCGAGCGCACCGGATGGACACGGCTGCTGGCCCGCGACTCGGTGGCACGGCGGCTCGACTGGCCGATCCTGCTGTCGGCACTGGCCCTGTCGCTGCTCGGCACGCTCCTCGTCTACTCGGCGACCCGCAACCGCACCGAGCTCAATCAGGGCGACCCGTACTACTTCCTCATCCGGCACCTGCTGAACACCGGCATCGGCCTGGCCCTGATGGCCGGCACGATCTGGCTCGGCCACCGCGCCCTGCGCACGGCCGTGCCGGTCCTGTACGGCTTCTCGGTGCTGCTGATCCTGCTGGTGCTGACCCCGCTCGGCTCCACGATCAACGGCGCCCACTCCTGGATCAAGCTGCCCGGCGGCTTCTCGCTCCAGCCCTCGGAGTTCGTCAAGGTCACGATCATCCTCGGCATGGCGATGCTGCTGGCGGCCCGGGTCGACGCGGGCGACAACCAGTACCCCGACCACCGCACGGTCGTGCAGGCACTCGGCCTGGCCACCGTGCCCATGCTGATCGTCATGCTGATGCCCGACCTTGGGTCGGTCATGGTGATGGTCATCATCGTGCTCGGCGTGCTGCTGGCCTCCGGGGCGTCCAACCGGTGGGTGTTCGGCCTGCTCGGCGCTGGCACCCTGGGCGCGGTCACCGTCTGGCAGATCGGGATCCTCGACGAGTACCAGATCAACCGGTTCGCCGCCTTCGCCAACCCCGAGCTCGACCCGGCCGGCGTCGGCTACAACACCAACCAGGCCCGCATCGCCATCGGTTCGGGCGGGCTGACCGGCTCCGGCCTCTTCCACGGCTCGCAGACCACCGGCCAGTTCGTGCCCGAACAGCAGACGGACTTCGTCTTCACCGTGGCAGGTGAGGAACTGGGCTTCCTCGGCGGCGGCCTGATCATCGTGCTCCTCGGCATCGTCCTGTGGCGGGCCTGCCGCATCGCCCGCGAGACCACGGACCTGTACGGCACGATCGTGGCCGCGGGCATCGTCGCCTGGTTCGCCTTCCAGACGTTCGAGAACGTCGGCATGACGCTCGGCATCATGCCGGTCACCGGCCTGCCGCTGCCGTTCGTGTCGTACGGCGGATCGTCGATGTTCGCGGTGTGGATAGCGGTGGGGTTGTTGCAGTCGATCAGGGTGCAGCGGCCGATGTCGGCCTAGCGTCCCGGGAGGGGGAGCGGACATGTCCGGGGAGTACGTGGCCCGGTGCCCGGTGACCGAGGAACTGGTGAGCCAGCTCCTCGCCCTGGCGGAGCTGGACCTGACCGACGACGACGCCATCGGGGCGCGGATGCGGGAGACCGGCTGGCCCGACTGGTCGCAGGCGGTGAGCGGACCGGCGTACGAGAACACCCCCGATGTCCCGGACGCCACCCACGTCAGCCCCCAGGGGCACTTCGTCACCTGTGACGGCGACGGCTCGCTCCACCTTCCCTTCGCCTACCTCTACTCGGTCGACGGCGGCCTGCTCGACGAGGACTGCTGGGGCCCCGTGCCCGGCTGGACCAGCGAGCAGGGCGCCTGGCGGCCGGAGTTCGACGCGCACTTCGCCGCCGTCGTGCAGCGCTTCACCGAGCGGCTGGGGCTGCCGGACCACGACATCCGGCAGCCCCGCTACGACACCCGGTACGTCAGCTGGCGCCTGGAGCACAACGTGCTGATCGTCGGCCAGGGCCCGGAGCCGCTGTCGTACCACCAGTTCGAGGACGCCCACGTCCACCTCGTCTCCCGCACCCTCAAGGACGCGCCGTTCCCGGACGGCGAGGAGATGCGGGCCCTGCTGACGACCTGAGCGTGAGACTCCTCCCGGAGGACGCGCACCACTGCTGTCCCGGCCCCGAGGCCACTAGATTTGATCCATGGCGGAGACGAAACGCGAGATCGAGCGCAAGTACGAATCCGACGAGAGCGGGCTTCCCGACCTGACCGGCGTCGCCGGGGTCGCGTCCGTGGTCGACAAGGGCATCGCCCACCTGGACGCCACCTACCACGACACCGCGGACGAACGCCTCGCCGCGTCGTCCGTCACCCTGCGCCGCCGCACCGGTGGTTCCGACGCGGGCTGGCACCTCAAGTTCCCCATCGCTCCGGGCGTCCGCGACGAGATCCGCGCCCCGCTCACCGACACCCTCCCCGAGGAGCTCGCCGCGCTGGTCCGCTCCCGCGTCCGCGACAGCGAATTGCTCCCCGTGGTCCGGCTGCGCTCCGACCGCGACGTACGCCACCTGCTCGACGCCGCCGGACGGCTGCTCGCCGAGGTGAGCGTGGACACCGTGCACGCCGAGCGGCTCACCGGGCGCGGCGGAGAGGCACAGTGGACCGAGATCGAGGTGGAACTCGCCGACGGGGGAGACCCGGCCCTGCTCGACAAGATCGACAAGCGGCTGCGCAAAGCGGGCGTACGACCGTCGGCGTCGTCGTCGAAGCTGGCCCGCGCCCTGGCGGAGACCGCACCGGGGAAGCGGCGCAGGTCCACCCGCGACCGCAAACCCGTGACCGCCGGAGACCACGTGCTCGCCTACGCGCGCACCCAGCGGGACGCGATCGTCGCACTCGACCCCGCCGTCCGCCGGGACACCGAGGACTCCGTGCACAGCATGCGGGTGGCCACCCGCCGGCTGCGCAGCACCTTCAAGTCGTTCGGCACGATCCTCGACCGGGCCGTCACCGACCCGGTCGCCGACGAGCTGAAGTGGCTCGCCGGTGAGCTGGGAAGGGACCGGGACCGCGAGGTGCTGACCGAGCGGCTGACGTCGGCCGTCGACGAGGTGCCCGCGGACCTGGTGCGCGGCCCGGTCGTGGAGCGCCTGCGCTCCTGGTCGAGCGCCGAGCACAGCGGGGCCCGCGGCCGCCTCCTCGGTGTCCTGGACTCCCGCCGCTACCTGACCCTGCTCGACACCCTCGACGCGCTGATCGCCGACCCGCCCCTGCTGAAGGCGGCCGGCAAGGCACCCCGCAACCCGGTCGCCAAGGCCGTGCGGAAGGACTTCCGCAAGGTGTCGAGGCTGGTCGAAAGGGCGGCGGAGCTGGAACCCGGCACCGACCGGGACGTCGCACTGCACGAGGCCCGCAAGAAGGCCAAGCGCACCCGCTACGCGGCGGAGGCGGCCGAACCGGTCCTCGGCAAGCCGGCCAAGACCATGGTCAAGTCCATGAAGGCCCTGCAGAACCGGCTCGGTGAGCACCAGGACAGCGTGATGGCCCGGCACACTCTGCGCGAGCTGTCGGCGGTCGCACACGCGGCGGGGGAGAGCGCCTTCACCTACGGCATCCTGCACGAGCGGGAGGAGCAGCGGGCGGTACGCGTGGAGGCCGAACTGCCCGGGTTCTGGGCCGGGATCAAGGACGGTGCGGCGGCCCTGTGATCTTCCGGCGTACGGAGGCACCCCGCGGTCGCGTTAGTCTGGATGGTCACCCCTGTCAGTTCAGTCCAGCTCACGAAGGTGCGCGACATGCCTGCCGAAGTCGCTGCGTCGGTCTTCCCGCAGCTCGAAGCTCTGCTCCCGCATGTGCAGAAGCCGATCCAGTACGTCGGCGGAGAGCTCAACTCCACGGTCAAGGACTGGGACTCCTGTGACGTCCGCTGGGCGCTCATGTACCCGGACGCCTACGAGGTCGGTCTGCCCAACCAGGGCGTCATGATCCTCTACGAGGTGCTCAACGAGCAGCAGGGCGTCCTCGCCGAGCGCACCTACAGCGTGTGGCCGGACCTGGAGGAGCTCATGCGGGAGCACCACGTCCCGCAGTTCACGGTCGACAGCCACCGGCCCGTGAAGGCCTTCGACGTGTTCGGCCTGTCCTTCTCCACGGAGCTGGGCTACACGAACATGCTGGCCGCCCTGGACCTGGCCGGCATCCCGCTGGAGGCCAAGGACCGGACCGTCGACGACCCGATCGTCCTGGCCGGCGGTCACGCGGCGTTCAACCCCGAGCCGATCGCCGACTTCATCGACTGCGCGGTGATCGGCGACGGCGAGCAGGCGGTTCTGGAGATCACCGCGATCGTCCGCGCCTGGAAGGCGGAGGGCCGCCCCGGCGGCCGCGAGGAGCTCCTCTTCCGCCTGGCGAAGACCGGCGGGGTGTACGTGCCCGGCTTCTACGACGTCGAGTACCTGCCGGACGGCCGGATCGCCCGTGTCGTGCCGAAGCGCAGCGGGGTCCCGTGGCGGGTCTCCAAGCACACCGTCATGGACCTCGACGAGTGGCCCTACCCCAAGCAGCCGCTGGTCCCGCTGGCCGAGACGGTCCACGAGCGCATGTCGGTGGAGATCTTCCGCGGCTGCACCCGCGGCTGCCGCTTCTGCCAGGCCGGCATGATCACGCGCCCGGTGCGCGAGCGCTCCATCACGGGCATCGGCGACATGGTGGAGAAGGGCCTGAAGGCGACGGGCTTCGAGGAGGTCGGCCTGCTGTCGCTGTCCTCCGCCGACCACACGGAGATCGGCGACATCGCCAAGGGCCTCGCCGACCGGTACGAGGACGACAAGATCGGCCTGTCGCTGCCCTCCACCCGCGTGGACGCCTTCAACATCGACCTGGCGAACGAGCTGACCAGGAACGGCCGCCGCTCCGGCCTCACCTTCGCCCCCGAGGGCGGCTCGGAGCGCATCCGCAAGGTCATCAACAAGATGGTCTCGGAAGAGGACCTGATCCGCACGGTCGCGACGGCGTACGGCAACGGCTGGCGCCAGGTGAAGCTGTACTTCATGTGCGGCCTGCCGACGGAGACCGACGACGACGTCCTGCAGATCGCCGACATGGCGACGAAGGTCATCGCCAAGGGCCGCGAGGTCTCCCGCTCCAACGACATCCGCTGCACGGTCTCGATCGGCGGCTTCGTTCCCAAGCCGCACACGCCGTTCCAGTGGGCACCGCAGCTCTCCGCGGAGGAGACGGACGCGCGGCTGCAGAAGCTGCGGGACAAGATCCGCGGCGACAAGAAGTACGGCCGCTCGATCGGCTTCCGCTACCACGACGGCAAGCCCGGCATCGTCGAGGGCCTGCTCTCCCGCGGCGACCGCCGCATCGGCGCGGTCATCCGCGCGGTCTACGACGACGGCGGCCGCTTCGACGGCTGGCGCGAGCACTTCTCGTACGACCTCTGGATGCAGTGCGCCGACAAGGCCCTGGCCCCCTTCGGTGTCGACGTCGACTGGTACACCACCCGCGAGCGCACCTACGAGGAGGTCCTCCCCTGGGACCACCTCGACTCCGGCCTGGACAAGGACTGGCTCTGGGAGGACTGGCAGGACGCCCTCGACGAGACCGAGGTCGACGACTGCCGCTGGACGCCGTGCTTCGACTGCGGGGTGTGCCCGCAGATGGACACCAGCATCCAGATCGGCCCGACGGGCAAGAAGCTGCTGCCCCTGACGGTGAAGAACGCCGCACCCGCTCCGGGCGGGCACGCGCACTGAGGTGAGTGAGGCTCTGAACCTGTCGGAACCGCGCTGAAGCCGCGACCACTGAGCCCCCTTCGACCCGGAGGGGGCTCAGGCGTGTCCGGCGCCCGATGACGTCCTCAGCTGGTGTGCGCTTTGACCTGCCCGAACGATTCGTGCTGATCGCTTGGGCAACTTGATATTCAGAGGTGTGGAGTAACGCTCCGCCGCGGATGAGCAGTACCGCGTCCGGTCCTGCTGTCGGTCCGTCGTGAGGGGCGGCCGACAGCAGGTGACGGGGGTCAGCGCAGGAGTTCGCAGATCCTGAACAGCAGCATCGTGACGGCGATGAACGCGCCCCCCGCACAGGTCACCGCGCCGAAGATCGTCGCGTGGAGCAGAACGGCCAGCACGCCCGTTGCGAGGCCTGTGAGGAGGCCGAGCAGTAAGGCGATGATGATGAGCAGGGCTCGCTGCGACAGCCCCCCGGCAGGAGGAGGCGGCAACTGAGTCATGAGGTGCCTCCCCCCGGACTCGCTATGGGGCCGGTGGGGAATGCCCAGCCGTGGCTCTGGCGGGTGACACGACTCGCGTTACTATCTGCCATGAGGCTTCCTGGTTCATTCGAGTGGACGAGGGCGCTTCGCGGTGGGGGAGTACTCGGACGATGCTTGCCGGCTGACCGAGCGCTCCCCTTCTCGCTGTGAAAAACGCTCCGCTTGCTTGGCCGAAAAGACGCTTGCCGCATTGCGGAGCACCATGTGCCTGGTCAGCTTTCCATGACCGTCCCCTTCCTCGGCTTCGAGATCATCGGTTTTCGGTGGCCTTGGCAGCCATGACGCCTGCCGTCATACTGACGGCCAGGGGCCTGACTGTGCCGTCGGTACTGCAGTGCGGGATTGGGGGAGTCGTGACCTTTCCGGATCCGACATCGGAGTGGCGGAAGAGTTCCGCCAGTGGGCCGGAAAACTGCGTCGAAGTCTTTCTGGGCCGTCCTGTCATGGTCAGGGATTCGAAAGTGTCCGAGGGGCCCTGCCTTGCGGTTGGTTCCACGGCGTGGGCCTCCTTTCTGGATTCCCTGTCCCGGCGCTATGCGGCGAGCTGAGGCAGATTCGCGCTCCACTCGGTGATGGGCTGGGCGTAACGGTTCTCGATCTCCCAGAAAGCCTCGAGATAGTTCTCGACGCTCCGTTGCACGCCGACGATCGCCTTGTTGTTGAGGATGACGCTTCCGTCGGGGTTCTCGAGGTACACCACCCGCTCCTGCTCGGCTTTGGCGAACTCGAAGATGACGTACGGTGAACGCAGCAGTGGATACAGTCCGCTGCTGAAAGGCACCACCCCGATGCTCACGTGTTCCAGCGTGCTGACTTGTCGCAGGTGCTGGATCTGGGCCTCCATCAACTCGCTGCTGCCCACCACGCGTCGGAGTGCGGCCTCGTCGATCAGGAATCGCAGCTCGGTGCTCGACGATTCGTCCAGCATGCGTTCCTGGCGCTTCAGACGGAGGTCGAGCAGTTCCTCCTTCTCCGGCACCACGGACTGCTGAAGGGCGACGCGTGCGTACTCCTCGGTCTGCAGCAGGCCGGGGACGAACAGCGCCTCGAAGTTGCGGATCACGGACGCGGACGCCTCGTAACCGAGGTAGGACTGAAATCCCTCCGACAGCAGGGACCGGTACTCGTGCCACCAGGGCTGCCGACGTGCTTCCTCCCCGGCGCGAAGCAATTTGGCCTTGTCGTCCGGGTCCATTTCATAAAAGTTGATCAGGGCTTTGAGGTCGGTCATGGAGATCTTCACCCTGCCCGACTCCAGCCGCATGACTTTCGACAGGGACCATCCAGTCTCTCGCGCAACATCGGGCTGCGAATACCCCGCCTTTTTGCGCGCCTCCTGAAGCTGAGAACTCAGGAGGTGTCGGTAGAACATCGGGTCGGCATCGGGCATGAAAAGCTCCTTCTGGTGCCACAGGTCGTACCGCCGCCAGGCACTCCGACCGTATTCAGGACGACCAGCGTCGCAAGGCTACGCGGATTTTTGCTAGGTGTCACTATGCCTCACGGCTCCGCGTCGGCACGGTCCATTCTGAAGGTGTGCACGGGATGAGTGAGAAAGAATGGAACGTTGATGCGTTCAATGCGGACGCATAATCGATGCATTCACTCGCGCGAGTGAGTTTCAGTGACTTCTGTGGTGGCAGTCCCCAGGAATTGCCCTCGCCGTTCCCGCGGCTCATCGGGGAAATGGAGCAACACTGGCCACGGCGCTCGCATAGAGTGCCGCCCTACGGGGACCCGCAGAGCAGGCCGTGTGGGCGACGCTCCCCCGGGGGGCCGGCCCGGCCAGGTTCCCCCAGTTCAGAATGTGTGCTGGGGGAGCCGTCAGGTCAGGCGGCCCTCGTCGCAGACCCGCCGGGCGACCTCACGGAGCTTGATGTTCTTCTCCTGGGAGTAGCGGCGCAGCACGTCGAAGGCCTGGTCCTCGGTGAGGCGGTGGCTGCCCATGAGGATGCCCATGGCCTCACCGATGGTGTGCCGGGTGGCCAGTGCCTGCTCCATCTGGGCGTGGCTGCGGGCGCTGGAGAAGGCGACCGCGGCGTGCGAGGCCAGCAGCCAGCCGGCCGTCTCGCTGTCGTCGGTGAAGGGCCCCGGCCGGTGCGAGTAGAGGTTGAGCGCGCCCAGATCCTCCTCCTCGGTGTACAGCAGGAAGCCCATCATGCTGCCCACGCCCAGGTCGCGGGCGCGCGCGGCGTAGGCGGGCCAGCGGTCCTGCTCGGCGGTGAAGTCGGCGACCCGGAACACGCGATCCCCGACGCTGGTCCGGGCCGCGTCGAAGCAGGGTCCCTCCGTGAGGCGCTCCTGGAGCCGGTCGCTCTCGATCACCATGTCGTCGGTGGGTGCCAGCGTTTCCACGCGCTTGCCGTGCAGGAGGAGGATGCCTGCCGCGTCGCACCCGGCCACGCGCTGCGTGGCCGCGCTGGTGATGTGCTGCAGGGTGCCGCCGACCGTGTCCTGGGCGAGCAGGTCGCGCGCCATGGATGCCATCTGCCGTGCGAACACGCGCCAGTCCACTGTCGTCCTCCTCGTCCGAGGGCCCCGAAGGCTCCGAGGGCTCGGAGTGCCGGGCATGCCTGTCTCTTGCCACGGTGTCACCGGCCGTACACACCGGCAGGGCGCACACCGTGACCTCGCTCGCGTAGGCCGTCTCTTGCGCGGTCTATCGAATCTCGATAGATTTCCATCGTGGTTCGATCGAAGGAGTGACGATGGGGAAGCTGGCCGTGGCGGCGTTGCGTGGGGTGCTCGTGGTGCTGCTCGCCGGATCGTTGTTCGTGCAGGCGGTGATGGTGCCGCTGCTCGCGGTCGACATGAACGGGCTCAGGTCCGAGTACGCGTATCTGCGCACCCCGATCCTCGTGATCACGGTCCTGGGTATCGTGACGGCTCAGGTCGTCGTGGTCTGCGTGTGGCGGCTGGTGACGATGGTGCGTCGCGGCACGGTGTTCTCCACCGCCGCCTTCCGCTACGTGCACATCGTGATCGGCGCGTTCGTGGCGGCCGCCCTGCTGGTCTTCACACTCGCCGTCGTGCTCGCGCCGGGCGAGGCCGTCGCTCCCGGGGTGGTCCTCCTGCTGTGCGGGGTGGTGGTGGCCGTGCTGGGCGTCGCTCTGGTCGTGCTGGTGCTGCGGATGCTGCTCGCGCAGGCCGTCGCACGTGACATGGAGGCGGCCCAGATGCAGGCAGAGCTGGAAGAGGTCATCTGATGCCGATCGCCGTCGACATCGACGTGATGCTGGCCAAACGCAAGATGTCCGTGGGCGAGTTGGCGGAGCGCGTCGGCATCACCCCCGCCAATCTGGCCGTCCTCAAGAACGGCCGCGCCAAGGCGGTCCGCTTCTCCACCCTCGCCGCGCTGTGCGAGGTGCTGGAGTGCCAGCCGGGGGATCTTCTGCGCTGGGAGACGGAAAACGCGACGGAGCCGACAATGCGCTGATGGAGAACACCAGCATCCGCCCGGCCCGGCCCGCGGAACTCGCGGCCGTGGCCGCCCTCCGGTGGGAGTGGCTCGTCGAGAACGGCTCGCAGGACCTCGGCGAACCCGGCGCATTCGTACGGCACTTCGTCGCCTGGGCGCAGGAGAACGCCGGAACTCACCGCTGCACGGTGCTCGTCCGGGACGACCGGGTCATCGGAATGGCCTGGCTCGCCGTGGTGCAGCGGGTGCCCACGCCCCGGGCCCCGCGACGGGCCTCCGGTGATCTGCAGTGCGTCTACGTCGTACCCGAGGCCCGCGACGGCGGACTGGGCGGGCGGCTCATCCGGGCCGTCCTGGACGGAGCCCGTGAGCTGGGGCTGGAGCGCGTGACCGTGCACTCCAGTCCGCGAGCCGTCCCCGCGTACGCGCGCAGCGGCTTCGAGGAGTCGCCCCGGCTGCTGCAGGCGCAGGTCGCCCGCGGGTGAGCCGTATGATCTTGCGGCCGAGTGGAGGAATCGCGGGAGAACGGGGCGGGGCTGTGCGGTGCTGGATCCGGACGGGACTCTGAGGGCGTCTACGACGGTATGGATCTGGAGAAGCGACCCCGCGAGGGTTCCGAGGCGCCGGCCGACCTGCCCCAGCGGCCGGACGATCCGTCCCAGCGGGCGGACGATCCGTCCCAGCGGCCGGATGGGCCGCTCCAGCAGTCTGCGGACCTGCCCGGGCGGGCGGACGTCCCGTCCGTGCGGCGCGAGCCGCAGGCGCCCGAGGGGTGCCTCACCGTCGCCATCCGCATCCCCGTGCGGATCATCGCGCTCGTCCTGGTCGTCCCCGTGCGGATGCTGTGGGACGCGCTCGTCGTGGCCGGGCGGTTCCTGAACGACACGCTGCTCCGGCCGCTCGGCCGGGCGCTGCTGTGGCTCGCGCGGGCCGTGTTCCTCTGGCCGTTCGTGGGGCTGTGGCGCTACGTCGTCGTGCCGGTGGGCAAGGCCCTCGGCCTGCTCGGGAACGTCCTCGTGGTGGTCCCCCTGGTCTGGCTGTACCGCTCGGTCCTCACCCCGGTGGGGCACGCGCTCGCATGGGCCGCCCGGGGGATCGGGGCCGCGGCCGGCTGGATCGCCGGGGGCCTGGGTGCCGGGCTCGGCTGGGTGTACGCGCAGCTGCTCACGCCCGTCGGGCACGCGGTGCGGTGGGTCATGAAGGGACTCGGCGCCGGGCTCGCCGCGCTCGGCATCGGTGTCTGGACCGTCGTCGCCCTGCTGGTGAAGTACCTCGTCGCCGTACCGTCCGTCTGGCTGTACACGTGGGTGCTCGCGCCCGTCGGCCGCGCGGTCGCCTGGTGCGGCAGGGGGCTCGTGCGGCTGGTGCGCACGATCCTCACCGGCATCGGGACGGCCCTCTACTGGATCGCCCGGATCCTGCTCGTCCTGCCCGCACTCGCCCTCTGGCGCTGGATCCTCGCGCCGGCCGGACGCGTCCTCGCCGTCATCGGCCGGGAGGTGTGGGACGCCCTCGGGCACGCCTGGCGCATCGCCGGGCACATCTCGCTCGCCGTCGGGCGGTTCCTCGGCACCCTCTTGCGGTGGATCTTCGTCGAGCCGGTGCGGTGGGTGTACCGCGCCGTGCTGACGCCCGTCGGGCACGCCGTGCGGGACGCCGTCCTGCGGCCGGCCGCCGAGGCCGCCCGCAGCGTGGGGCGGGCCACCCGGCAGGCGCTGGCCGCCGCCCGGGAGTCCGTACGGCAGGCCCGCGCCGACTTCCGCCGGATGCTCTTCGGCGAGCCGCGCCGGCCGCAGCCCGTCGACCGCCGGGAACCATCAGGACGCGGGGCACGTACTCTTGGTAGCAGTACGACCGCTCTCACGAAGGACTGAACGACACTGGGCAAGCGACAGCCCGAAGGCCCGCCGCCCGCACCCGCGGTGCAGCGCATCCGACTGCGTTACACCAAGCGCGGCCGCCTCCGGTTCACCAGCCACCGTGACTTCCAGCGCGCCTTCGAGCGTGCGTTGCGCCGTGCCGAGGTGCCGATGGCCTACTCGGCGGGCTTCACACCGCACCCGAAGGTGTCGTACGCCAATGCCGCACCCACCGGCACGGGCAGTGAGGCGGAATACCTGGAGATCGCGCTCACCGCGCCCAGCGACCCGGAGCAGCTCAGGGCCCTTCTCGACGAGTCGCTGCCCACCGGGCTCGACATCACCGACGCGGTCGAGGCCCGCACCTCCGGGCTCGCCGACCGGCTGACGGCTTCCGTCTGGGAGCTCCGGCTGGACGGGGTGCCGGTGGAGGAGGCCCGCCGAGCGGCGGACGCCTTCAACGCGGCCGAGACGGTCGAGGTCCAGCGCCTCGCCAAGAACGGCGTCCGTACGTTCGACGCCCGCGCCGCCGTGGCGAGCCTGGAGGTCCGCGACCTCACGGAAACGCACAGTTCGCAGGCTGATAGGCCGACCGACCAGCCCTGTGCGATACTGCGGCTGGTTGTTCGGCACGTGACGCCTGCCGTACGACCCGACGACGTCCTGTCCGGTCTCCGCGCCGTGGCCGACCTGGCGCCGCCGGTCCCCGCAGCGGTGACCAGGCTGGCGCAGGGGCTGTTCGATGAAGAGACCGGCACGGTGACCGACCCGCTCGCGCCCGACCGCGAGGCAGCCGAGGCCCACCCAACGGCCGAACCGACTGCCACCGCGACGGCGCCGGCGTAAGGAAGGTCCCGCGTAGGGACGGACGTCGTAGCGCCGCCCTCGGACTCGGGAGCCACCTGGGTCGGGCAGCGCACCGACCAGAAGACTTTCGCCAGGCCGTGCGCATTCGGCGTACGGAACCGGCGAGACAGGACACAGAGAGCTCCCGTGCGGCGCCCGCGCCCCGGACGGCGGCGAACGCGCACAGCGCGCGCCGCGGACGTCACCGGCATTCGCCGGACCAGGCGCGGCGCCCGGGAGCCTGACGGGAGACAAGCCCGCATGCTCGAGCCGACCGAACCCACAGAGGGTTCCGAACAGAACACCACCCCCAGCGACACCCTGCCGCCCCGTCGGCGGCGCCGTGCCGCGTCCCGCCCGGCGGGCCCGCCCACCGGTGCCTCCTCCGACACGCCGGCGGAGACCGTCGCGCCGGCCATACCGGCCGCCGATGCCGAGGAACTCGCGGCGGACGTCGAGTCCGGCGAGGCCGAGGAAGCAGCAGCCGAGGCCGCCCAGGCCCCCGAGGCCGCCGCAGCGCCCGTGGCCGGTGAGAGCGCCGAGGACGCCGCGCCCGCCGGGCGCAAGCGCCGTCGCGCCGTGCGCCGCGCCTCCGCACCTGCCGGTGCTCCCGCCGCCGCGGAGGCCGCCGAGACGGTGGTCCCGGTGACCGCCGCCAGCCCGGACTCCGACTCCGAGGCGACCGAGCCGGCCGAGACCGCCGCTCCCACCGCGTCCTCCGGAGTGACCGAGGACGCCGCCCCCAAGCGCTCCCGCCGCCGCGCCACCCGCACCGTGACCTCGCCCGCCGCCGCTCCGGCCGAGGCGGCCGAGACGGTCGCGGCACCGGCCGTGGCCGACACCGAGGAGCCGGCGGTCGTGGCCGACAGCGCCGAGGCCGCTGAAGAGACCGTTGAAGAGGCTGCTCCGCGCCGGACCCGCCGGCGTGCCTCGCGACGTGCGTCCGCGCCTGCCGGGGCGCCCTCCGCCGCGGAGACCGCGGAGGTGACCGCCGAGGAGGCGAAGGCACCCGTGACCGAGACTCCCGCCGCCGAGCCCGACCGCGCGTCCGAGGCCGCCGCCTCCGAGACCCCCGCCGCCGAGGCCGCTGCCACCGAGCCCGCCCGTGCGTCCGAGGCCGTCGCCTCCGAGGTGTCCGCCGGTGAGGCCGAAGAGGCCGGCCCGCGTCGCCGTCGCCGTGTCGTGCGCCGGGCCGCCGGCGGCTTCGCCGAGCCCGCCCAGCCCACCCGGGGCGGGAAGGCCTCGAAGGCCGCCGCCCGGGTGTCCGCGGACGAGGCCGACAGTGAGAGCGAGGCGCCCTCGCGTCCGCGGCGGCCCGCCGTCGCGCTGTTCCAGGCGCCCGTCTTCACCGAGCCCCAGTTCCAGACGCCGGAGCGGGCTGCTGCCGCTGCCGCCGCGGAGGCGGCCGAGGTGGCGGAGCCCGAACAGAAGCAGGAGCCCGCACCGGCCGAGGCCCAGGGCGAGGAGCAGAGCGGAGGCTCGCGTCGCCGTCGCCGGCGCCGGGGTGCCGCCGACGAGCCGGAGGCCCAGGCCCCCGGGACCGCCGAGGACACCGCCGCCGACGAGGCGGAGGAGACCGACGAGTCCGCCGAGGAGCAGGCCGACGGCGACGAGCAGGACGAGTCCGAGGGCACCGGCTCGCGCCGCCGCCGTCGCCGGGGCGGTCGCCGTCGCCGGCGTGGCGAGTCCGCCGACTCCGACGGTGAGGGCGGCGACGAGTCGGACGCCGAGTCCGAGCCGAGCGCCGCGCAGGACGGCGAGGACGGCGCCGAGGAGGACGACGAGGACTCCGAGGAGGCCACCGACCGTGACGAGTCCGGCGGGAGCGGCTCCAGCAGCAGCAGCAGCCGCCGCCGCCGTCGGCGTCGCCGCCGCGCCGGGGACTCCGGCACCGACTCCGAGCCCTCCGACGACGACCCGGAGCGCACGGTCGTCAAGGTCCGCGAGCCCCGCCCCAAGACGGAACCGTCCGACGAGGTGCAGTCCATCAAGGGCTCGACCCGTCTGGAGGCCAAGAAGCAGCGCCGCCGCGAAGGCCGCGAGCAGGGCCGCCGCCGCGTCCCGATCATCACCGAGGCCGAGTTCCTGGCCCGCCGCGAGGCCGTCGAGCGCGTGATGGTCGTCCGCCAGCACGGCGACCGCACGCAGATCGGCGTCCTCGAGGACGACGTGCTCGTCGAGCACTACGTCAACAAGGAGCAGGCGACCTCGTACGTCGGCAACGTCTACCTCGGCAAGGTGCAGAACGTGCTGCCGTCGATGGAGGCCGCCTTCATCGACATCGGCAAGGGCCGCAACGCCGTCCTGTACGCCGGTGAGGTCAACTTCGAGGCGCTCGGCATGGCCCACGGGCCGCGCCGTATCGAGTCCGCCCTGAAGTCCGGCCAGTCGGTGCTCGTCCAGGTGACGAAGGACCCGATCGGTCACAAGGGCGCCCGCCTGACCAGCCAGGTCTCCCTCCCGGGCCGCTACCTCGTGTACGTGCCCGAGGGCTCCATGACCGGCATCAGCCGCAAGCTGCCCGACACCGAGCGGGCCCGGCTGAAGACCATCCTCAAGAAGATCGTCCCCGAGGACGCGGGCGTCATCGTGCGCACCGCCGCCGAGGGCGCGAGCGAGGACGAGCTGCGCCGGGACGTCGAGCGGCTGCAGCAGCAGTGGGAGGACATCCAGAAGAAGGCCAAGAGCGGCAACGCCCCGACGCTGCTCTACGGCGAGCCGGACATGACCGTCCGGGTCGTGCGCGACATCTTCAACGAGGACTTCTCCAAGGTCGTCGTCAGCGGTGACGAGGCCTGGTCGACCATCCACGGCTACGTCTCGCACGTCGCGCCGGACCTCGCCGAGCGGCTGTCGAAGTGGACCTCCGAGGTCGACGTCTTCGCCACGTACCGGATCGACGAGCAGCTCGCCAAGGCCCTCGACCGCAAGGTCTGGCTGCCCAGCGGCGGTTCGCTGGTCATCGACCGGACCGAGGCGATGGTCGTCGTCGACGTCAACACCGGCAAATTCACCGGCCAGGGCGGCAACCTCGAGGAGACCGTCACCAGGAACAACCTGGAGGCGGCCGAGGAGATCGTCCGCCAGCTGCGGCTGCGCGACCTCGGCGGCATCATCGTCATCGACTTCATCGACATGGTGCTGGAGTCCAACCGGGACCTGGTGCTGCGGCGCCTGCTGGAGTGCCTGGGCCGGGACCGTACGAAGCACCAGGTCGCCGAGGTGACCTCGCTGGGGCTCGTGCAGATGACCCGCAAGCGGGTCGGGCAGGGGCTGCTGGAGTCCTTCTCCGAGACCTGCGTCCACTGCAACGGCCGCGGTGTCATCGTGCACATGGAGCAGCCGACGGCTCCCGGGGGCGGTGGCAAGCGCAAGAAGCGCGCCCGTGCCGGCGCCGCCGAGCAGCCGCACGTGCACGAGGCCGCCGTCGACACCGCCGAGCAGGAGGCGGAGGCCGAGGCGGAGGTCGTCGCCGAGGTCGCCGAGCCGGTCGCGCTGCCCGCGCCGGCCTTCGAGCCCGACGAGGAGCTGTACAGCAGCGCCGCCGAGGCGGAGGCCGCGGCCGGCCGCGGGCGCTCGCGTCGCCGGGCGAGCCGGCGGGCGTCGGCCCCGGCGGGCTCCCCGCGCGGGGAGGTGGCCGAGCCGAAGGCCGAGGAGAGCAGGGACACGACCCGGCGGGGCAGGGGCAGGGCCGCGCAGGCCGTGGCCGAGGCGCCGACGGCTCAGGACGTGACCGCCGAGCAGGAGGCCGCCCGCCCCGTGCAGCCGGAGCCGGCCGCCGAGGCACAGGCCGAGCCGATGGCCGTGGAGGACCCGGTGGTCGAGGCCGCGCCCGCCGCCCCGGCGGCTCCGGCGGAGGAGGCCGCGCCCAAGGGCCGTACCCGGCGCCGGGCCACCCGCAAGGTCTCCGCTCCGGCCGGTTCCCCGGCGGGCGCCGAGGCGGCCGTGGTGACGGTCGCCGAGACCGCGCCCGCGGCGCCCGAGGCCGAGGCCTCCGAGGCACCGGCCGAGCCGGTCGCCGAGGCGCCCGCCGAGAGCGCCGCCCCGGCCCGTCCGCGGCGTCGTGCCGTGCGCAAGCCGACGGCGTCCACGGCGTCCGAGGAGACGGCCGTCGTGGTCGTCCCGTCGGCCGCGTCCGAGGAGGCCGCGGAGGTGCCCGCGTCCGACGGTGCCGTCACGGAGGAGGCCGCCGAGGAGTCGGCCCCCGCCAAGAAGACGGCCCGCAAGACGGCCAAGAAGGCCACGGCGAAGAAGGCCGCCACCAAGAAGACGGCGGCCAAGAAGACCGCGGCCAAGAAGACGACGGCCAAGAAGGCGGCGAAGACCACCAAGACCGCCGCCAAGAAGACCGCGTCGAAGAAGACCGTGGCGGCGGAGCAGACGGCGTCCTCCGGGTCCTCCGTCTCGGCCTCCGCCGACGAGGGCTGAGATCCACTGCCTGTGCGACCGGCGTGACCGGTCGCACAGGCGGCGTGTCCGACTCGGTTTGACCCTTTCGGCCGCGGCCCCGTAACCTTGACCGTCGGCGTGTCGACTGATGCGTCACATCCCCGTAAACCTTCATCCTCCGGGCGCCGGGCGCCCAGGAGAGGCTGTTCGCTGAGTCGGGCGGCTGGCCTGCGGGGGTGCCGTTTCCCGAGCGAGAGAGTGAGTTCCGCGTGTACGCCATCGTGCGCAGCGGTGGTCGCCAGCACAAGGTTGCTGTCGGCGACATCGTTGAGGTTGACAAGATTTCCACTGCCAAGGTTGGCGACACGGTCGAGCTCTCGACCCTGCTCGTTGTCGACGGCGACGCCGTGACCAGCGACCCGTGGGTGCTGGCCGGCATCAAGGTCCAGGCCGAGGTCGTGGACCACCACAAGGGCCAGAAGATCGACATTCTGCGCTACAAGAACAAGACGGGTTACCGCCGTCGCCAGGGCCACCGCCAGCAGTACACGGCGATCAAGGTCACTGAGATCCCCGCGGCTGCGAAGTAAGGGACTGAGGAGAAATGGCACACAAGAAGGGCGCATCGTCCACCCGGAACGGTCGCGACTCCAACGCCCAGCGGCTCGGCGTGAAGCGCTTCGGCGGTCAGGTCGTCAACGCGGGTGAGATCCTGGTCCGTCAGCGTGGCACCCACTTCCACCCGGGCTCCGGTGTCGGCCGTGGCGGCGACGACACGCTGTTCGCCCTCGAGGCCGGTTCGGTGCAGTTCGGCACCCACCGTGGCCGCAAGGTCGTGAACATCGTTCCGGTCGCCTGATCGGACACTTTCGCGAGGCGGACCTCACTTCCCTCACGGGAAGCGGGTCCGCCTTTCGCGTGTTACGCAGAGAACAACCCCCGTAGAACCTCGTACACATACGTACGCACCTGGAGGCACACACCATGACCACCTTCGTGGACCGCGTCGAGCTGCACGTCGCCGCGGGTAGCGGAGGCCACGGCTGTGCCTCCGTCCACCGTGAGAAGTTCAAGCCGCTGGGCGGGCCGGACGGCGGCAACGGCGGGCGCGGCGGGGATGTGATCCTCACCGTCGACCAGTCGGTCACCACGCTGCTCGACTACCACCACTCCCCGCACCGCAAGGCCACCAACGGCAAGCCCGGCGAGGGCGGCAACCGCTTCGGCAAGGACGGCCAGGACCTGGTCCTGCCGGTGCCGGACGGCACGGTGGTGCTGGACAAGGCGGGCAACGTCCTCGCCGACCTGGTCGGGCACGGCACGTCGTACGTCGCCGCGCAGGGCGGCCGGGGCGGGCTGGGCAACGCGGCGCTGGCGTCCGCGCGGCGCAAGGCGCCCGGGTTCGCGCTCCTCGGCGAGCCGGGTGACCTGCGGGACATCGTCCTGGAGCTCAAGACCGTCGCCGACGTGGCGCTCGTCGGCTACCCGAGCGCCGGCAAGTCGTCCCTGATCTCGGTGCTGAGCGCCGCCAAGCCGAAGATCGCCGACTACCCCTTCACCACCCTCGTGCCCAACCTCGGTGTCGTCACGGCCGGTTCGACGGTCTACACGATCGCCGACGTGCCCGGGCTGATCCCCGGCGCCAGCCAGGGCAAGGGGCTGGGCCTGGAGTTCCTGCGGCACGTGGAGCGGTGCAGTGTGCTCGTGCACGTCCTCGACACCGCGACGCTGGAGTCCGAGCGTGACCCGGTCTCCGACCTCGACATCATCGAGGAGGAACTGCGGCAGTACGGCGGGCTGGACAACCGGCCGCGCATCGTCGTCCTGAACAAGATCGACGTGCCGGACGGCAAGGATCTGGCCGAGATGGTGCGACCCGACCTGGAGGCGCGCGGCTACCGCGTGTTCGAGGTCTCGGCCGTGGCGCACATGGGCCTGAAGGAGCTGTCCTTCGCGCTCGCCGAGCTCGTGGCGCAGTCGCGGGCCGCGAAGCCGAAGGAAGAGGCGACCCGGATCGTGATCCGGCCCAAGGCCGTGGACGACACCGGCTTCACCGTGACGCGCGAGGCCGACGGCCTGTTCCGGGTGCGCGGCGAGAAGCCCGAACGCTGGGTGCGCCAGACCGACTTCAACAACGACGAGGCCGTCGGCTACCTCGCGGACCGGCTCAACCGGCTCGGTGTCGAGCAGGAGCTGATGAAGGCCGGTGCCCGGGGTGGCGACGGCGTCGCCATCGGTCCCGAGGAGAACGCGGTCGTCTTCGACTGGGAGCCGTCCGTGACGGCCGGGGCCGAGATGCTCGGCCGGCGCGGTGAGGACCACCGGTTCGAGGGTGCGCGGCCGGCCGCGCAGCGCCGCAGGGACCGGCAGGCCGAGCGGGACGATGCGGAGCAGGAGTACGACGACTTCGAGCCGTTCTGAGTTTACAAAGAGCAAATCCGCAACGGACTTTGGTGCAACCAAGTCGCTCCCGGGTGAGTCGTACGGGGTGGCGCTGGTGAGGATCTTGTTTCTCACGGCGCCGTGACTGCCCAGCGATGCAACGGAGTTGACGTGCCACAGTCCATGAGCAAGCGCAGGGTCGGCCGAGCGGTCGCGGTGGCCGTCGCCGTGGTCGCGGCCGTGACCACCCCGGTGGCCGTGCACGCCGCCCCCGCCGCTCCGTCCGTCGCGGACAGGCTCCGGGACGACTTCAACGGCGACGGCTATCAGGACCTGGCGGTCGCCGCGCCGCGCGGCACGGTCGACGGGAAGGCCCGGGCCGGGTACGTGGCCGTCGTGTACGGCTCGGCCAAGGGCCTCGACCTCGCGCACAAGCAGGTCATCAGCCAGAACACCCCGGGCGTACCCGGCGCTGCGGAGACCGACGACGACTACGGCAGCGATCTCTCCGCGGGCGACCTGGACGGCGACGGTTACGCGGACCTGGTCGTCGGCGCCCCGGGCGAGGACGTCGGAGAGGTCCTGTGGGCCGGCACGCTCGCCGTGCTGTGGGGCGGCAAGCAGGGCCTGTCCGGCGGTACGGCCGTCGCCACCGGCACCGAGGAGGACCGGGTCGACGCGGAGACCCCGGCGCTCGGCGACTTCAACGGCGACGGCCGGCTGGATCTCGCCACCGGAAACCGCCTGCTGTACGGGCCGTTCGACCGCACCACGGGCGCCGCGAAGAGCCAGACCCTGGCCATCGAGCCCGCGTACTTCACGGACGACGTGGCGGCCGGGGACGTCGACCACGACGGCATCACGGACCTGGTCGCGCTCATCCACGACCGCAGCGACGACGACATGCACGACCCCGACTACAAGCACCGCCGCGCGGTCTTCCTGCGGGGCACCCGTGAGGGCCTGAGCGCCCCCGCCCCGGTGAACGACCCCGACGGCACACGCATGCGGGGCGGTGAGAGCCTCGGTGTCGGCGACGTGGACAAGGACGGCTACGCCGACCTCGTCATCGGCCGCCCGAACGACGGCTACGGCGAGGTCGATCTCGACGACCCGCTGCTGAAGGGCGGCCAGATCGGCGTGGTGCACGGCTCGGCGAACGGACCCGACACCTCCCGTACGACGATCATCACGCAGGAGACCCCGGGTGTGCCCGGAAGCTCGGAGTGGTCCGACAGTTTCGGCGGGGGCATCTCCGTCGGTGACGTCAACGCCGACGGCTACGCGGACGTCTCCACCGGCAGCGCGAGCGAGGACCTCGGAGAGGTGTACGCGGCCGGCCGGCTGACCGTGCTGCGGGGCGGCACGTCAGGGCTGACCGGTGACGGCTCCTACAGCATGAGCCAGAACACCAGGAACGTCCCGGGCGAGGCGGAGCGGAACGACTTCTTCGGCGCCGACACCAAGCTGCTGGACGTCAACGGCGACGGCCGGGCCGAGCTGTTCGCCGGAGCCACCGGCGAGAACCGGGACGGCGGCGTCTGGGCGTTCCCCAACCCCGTCAACACCCCCACCGCGACCGGCTCGGTCAGCTTCGGCGCGGGCACCCTCGGCACCGTGAAGAACGGTTCCTCCCTCGGCGCGGGGTTCACCCGCTGAACGCAGGACCCCCGCCCGCCCCAGATGTACGGCCCGGCTCCCGGGCCGCCCGCTGAACACCTGTCAGACTCGCCCCGGCAACGGCTTGTTCCGATGCTGGCGGCGAGTCTCTTTTTGTCTGCTTAGTTGTCATGTACGTGAACCCCGACGTTCAGCGGGCGGACCGCCCGTGAGCGTGAAGCTTCCCCGTGTCCATGTGGCCAGCGAGGTAAGGGAGTCATCCGATGACCGGAGCAGCAACCCCCGACCGACGCCGCTTTCTGACCGCCGGTGCCGCGGTGCTCGGCGCCGCCGCCTCCGCCCAGCTGTGGCTCCCGGCCATGGCCCGCGCGGCCGAGACCCCGCTGCCGGACGGCGTGTTCAGCCTCGGCGTCTCCTCGGGCGACCCGCTCCCGGACGGCATCGTGCTGTGGACCAGGCTCGCCCCGGACCCGCTGAACGGCGGTGGCATGCCCGACCGGGTGGTGCCGGTGGAGTGGCAGCTCGCGGAGGACCCGCGGTTCAGAAAGTCCGTCCGGCAGGGCACCGCCCAGGCCCGGCCCGAGTACGGGCACAGCGTTCACGTGGACGTACGCGGCCTGCGCGCGGACCGTACGTACTGGTACCGCTTCCGCACCAGCGGGCAGCTCTCACCCGCCGGCCGCACCCGTACCGCGCCCCACCCCCATGGCTCGGGTGGCTCCCTGCGCATGGCCCTCGCCTCCTGCCAGAACTGGCAGCACGGCTATTTCACGCCATACGCAGACATGCTCGACCAGGACCCGGACGTCGTGGTGTTCGTCGGCGACTACATCTACGAGTCCACGCCCTCGGCGACGGCCGTACGGCGGCACGAGGGCACCGGGGAGCCGTTCAGCCTCCTCCAGTACCGCAACCGGTACGCCCAGTACCGCACCGACCCGGACCTCGCGGCGATGCACGCGAACGCGCCCTTCGTGGTGACCTTCGACGACCACGAGGTGGACAACGACTTCGCGGGCGAGATCCCGCAGGACCCGGACAAGCAGCCGCACGACGCGTTCGTGGCCCGGCTGACCGCGGCCTACCAGGCGTTCTACGAGCACATGCCGGTCCGTGCCACCGCCGTCCCGGACGGTCCGCACATCCGGATGCACCGCCGTCTGGAGTTCGGCCGGCTGGCCCGGCTCCACGTCCTGGACACCCGGCAGTACCGCAGCGACCAGGCCACCAGCCAGGAAGGCGCCCAGGACCCCTCTCTGACCATGCTGGGCGCCCGGCAGAAGCGCTGGCTGCTGGACGGGCTGCAGGACTCGCCCGCCCGCTGGAACCTCATCGCCTCCCAGATCATGATGGCCGAGACGGACCTCAAAGCCGGCGAGGGCAAGCTCTGGTTCTACGACGCCTGGGACGGCTACCAGGCCGAACGCAATCAGTTCCTCGAGGAGTTCCAGCAGGTCCGCAACCCGGTGGTGCTGTCCGGGGACCGGCACCTGACGATGATCAGCGACCTCAAGGAGGACTTCACCGACCCGGACTCGGACGTCGTCGGCGTCGAGTTCGTCGGCACGTCCATCTCCAGCAACGGTGACCAGGACCAGGAGGCCTTCCGCAGGGAGTGGGACCCGCGGCGCCCGGACAACCCGCACTGGAAGCTGCTCGACGCCCACCGCGGCTACCACCTCTTCGACGTCCGCCGCGACGGCATCGACGCCCAGGTCAGGGTGGTCGACACGGTGCGCCGGCCCACGGCGGCCCCGAGCACGCTGGCCCGGCTGAGGGTCGAGGCGGGCCGTCCGGGCGTCGAGGTCGTCTGACCCGTCCGAGCGCCGCGCGGGCCCGGGACTCCCGGAGTCCCGGGCCCTTTCCGTGCGGGGCGGTCGGGACGTGTGAGAAGTCCGACCCGGGTTTGTGGCGCACTGCTCTCGCCGGGACCGAAATGCGGCGGAATCTTGACCGGGAATTCCGTCGCAATGAGCGGCCGGGAGAGCCGTATTCGCGGCAGGCCGTCATGAAGAACGCGTGCGGCCGCGGGCACCGGGAAGTGGAGATCCGTGCACCGCGACCCCCGTACCCGGCCTCGCGGGCGGCGGGCGCGGTACATGGAGCACCGCCAAAGCGCGTACCGTGCACAGGACATCGTCCGAGGAACCCGTGCAGGTCCCCGGTCACCGCAGTCCCGGCGGCCCCGTCGCCGAGCTCCTGTGCAGTTACTCACAACGCTTTTACCGGGGCTCGAGCAACCATCCGCAATCACCAGCGTCGGCAGGTGAATGAGAGGTGGCGCGCACATATGCGGTGGAGGGCGCTCACCTTGCATCGCGGTAACCAAAAGTGGGACCATTTCCGAGTTCCCTGTCGCCCCAAGGTAGGTCACCTGTGTCCCAGCACATAGCCAAGCCCCGTACCACCGCAGTGATCCTGGCCGGTGGCACCGGTCAGCGCGTGGGTCTGTCGATCCCCAAGCAGCTGCTGAAGATCGCCGGCAAGGCAGTCATCGAGCACACGCTGACCACCTTCGAGAACACCGACTCGATCGACGACATCATCGTGCTGATGGCGCCGGGTTACGTGCCCGACATCGAGAAGATCGTCGCGAAGGCCGGATTCAAGAAGGTCTCGAAGGTCATCGAGGGCGGCTCCACGCGGAACGAGACCACCGAGCGCGCCATCGCCGCGCTGGGCGAGGGCCTGGCCGAGGGCGAGGACGCCAACGTCCTCTTCCACGACGCCGTGCGCCCCCTGCTCTCGCAGCGCGTCATCGACGACTGCGTCACCGCGCTGGAGCGCTACCAGGCCGTCGACGTGGCCATCCCGTCCGCGGACACCATCATCGTCACGCGCACGCACGGCGAGGACGGCGAGTTCATCACCGAGATCCCGGACCGCTCCCGGCTGCGCCGCGGCCAGACGCCGCAGGCCTTCAAGCTGTCCACGATCAAGCGGGCCTACGAGGTCGCCGCCGGCGACCCCAACTTCCAGGCCACCGACGACTGCTCCGTCGTGCTCAAGTACCTGCCGGACGTGCCGATCCACGTCGTCGCTGGTGACGAGTACAACATGAAGGTCACCCAGCCCGTCGACGTCTTCATCGCCGACAAGCTGTTCCAGCTGGCCTCCACGGCCGCACCCGAGCAGGTCTCCGAGGAGGCCTACCGCGAGCTGCTCACCGGCAAGACCATGGTCGTCTTCGGCGGCAGCTACGGCATCGGCAAGGACATCGCCGAGCTCGCCGAGTCCTACGGCGCCAAGGTCTACGCCCTCGGCCGCTCCACCACCGGCACCCACGTGGAGAACCCGGAGGAGGTCGACGACGCCCTGTCCAAGGCGTACGCCGAGACCGGTCGCATCGACTACGTGGTCAACACCGCCGGCGTGCTGCGCATAGGGAAGCTCGCCGAGACCGACAACGCCACCATCGAGGAGGCGCTGAAGGTCAACTACCTGGCCCCGGTGCAGATCGCCCGGTCGTCGTACAAGTACCTGTCCGAGACCAAGGGCCAGTTGCTGCTCTACACCTCCTCCAGCTACACCCGCGGCCGCGCCGAGTACAGCCTGTACTCCTCCACCAAGGCCGCCATGGTGAACCTCACCCAGGCGCTGTCCGACGAGTGGGCCGGCGAGGGCGTCCGCGTCAACTGCATCAACCCCGAGCGCACGGCCACCCCCATGCGCACCAAGGCTTTCGGCCAGGAGCCCTCGGGTTCCCTGCTGTCCTCCGAGGCCGTGGCCCGCACCTCCCTCGACGTGCTGCTCTCCGAGCTCACCGGCCACGTCATCGACGTCCGCCAGCAGGACCCGACGGCCGGCGCGGCCCGGGCCTCCGGCTTCGAGCAGGCCCTGGCCACGGTGCTGGACCGGCAGGACGGCGTGTAATAATTGGCGCCAAATAAACTTCGGTAATTCAGGCCTCTGCGCCCTCCTGTTCACGGCTTTTGCCGTCGACCGGAGTGTTCGCAGGGGCCTGAATCCATACCGTCCCGCGAATATTCACAGACCAGCCGCATTCTCGAACCAAGACCGGCACACCCCTCCCAAGAGCAGGTTTCTCCGTGATATCCACCGCTATTCGCGTCGCCCGGGTGGGCAGCGCGGCCCAGCTGGCCGCGGCGGTCCTCATGGTGGCGGGCTTCCCCGCCCTCATGCTGGCCGCGCTCGTCCCGAGCGTTCCCGCCTTCGCGGCAGCGGCCGCCGTGACGTACCTGGCGGACCACTATCTGCACCGCAAGGGCAGCTACCTGATCAACCGCCTCGGCAAGGTGCGGGCGGGCCTGTCGATCCGCTTCCTGATACGGCAGCTGCTGCTCGTCCTGCTGCTGGCCCGGCTGTCCCTGGCGGACAACCTGATCTACTACGGGGCGATCGCCTGCTTCATCGCCTTCTACGGCCTCCAGGCCCCGCACGGCGCGCTGGTCCAGCTGATCCGCAACCGCCGCCGTATGCCGGTCGCCACCCGCAACGTCGACCTGGCCTCCCGCATCCGCATCCCGGACGCCCCGCCGCGCAAGCTGCTGCACCGCTCCGCCGAGAAGATGCTGCACCTCGACCTCGCGGCGGTCGTCGGCATCCTGGTCGCCGCCCAGGTGAAGTCGTCCCTGGTCGGCTTCATCGGCATCGGCATCACGGTGGCCGTGGCCACCCTCTACGTCCTGGCGCTCGTGCCGTACGTGCGCGGCCGGAGGATCCCGCCGAAGGCGGAGACGGTCCTGGCGGCCGTCGACGACTGGCTGGGCGAGTACAAGCCGGAGACGGTGCTGTACTTCTCCGGGTCCAAGGACTCCGCGTACCAGGTCAACATGTGGCTGGACACCATGGAGAAGCTGGACTCCAAGCCGCTGATCATCCTGCGTGAGCGGGCCATCCTGAACAACCTGGCGCCCACCACGGTCCCCGTCATCTGCGTGCCCGGAGGGGTGCACCTGATGAACATGGACCTGTCCACGGTGCGCGTCGCGCTCTACGCGGCCAACGTCGGCAAGAACATCCACATGCTGCGTGTGCCCACCATCAAGCACGTCTTCATCGGCCACGGCGACAGCGACAAGCTCGCCAGCGTCAACCCGTACAGCAAGGTCTACGACGAGGTGTGGACGGCCGGCCGTGCGGGCCGCGACCGCTACGCCATCGCCGACGTCGGTGTCCGCGACGACGACATCGTCGAGGTCGGCCGCCCGCAGCTCGCCCCGATCCAGACCTGGCAGGGCGTGCCCGAGGGCCGCATCCCCACGGTGCTGTACGCCCCCACCTGGGAGGGCTGGGACGGCAACCCGGGCAACACCTCGGTCGTGCTGGCCGGCGAGAACATCGTGAAGCAGCTCGTGCAGGCCGACCCGCCGGTCCGCGTCCTGTACAAGCCGCACCCCTTCACCGGCAACGTCAGCAAGGAGGCCGGTGCCGCGCACCAGCGCATCACCGCCCTGGTGCAGAAGGCCGCCGCGGAGCGCGCCATCGACACGCGGTTCATCGCCGACACCGCCGCCCAGGCCCAGGCCAAGGCCGAGCTGAGCCGCATCGAGGCCCGGCTGGCGCAGCTGTCCGGCTCCCGCGGTGACCGCGGCGACGAGGCCGTGGCCACCCGTGACGGGCTGGTCGACGTCGCCCGGCACGAGGAGGTCGCCCGGCTGCGCGCCGAGTGGAACGACGCCTACTGGCGTTCCTTCCCGTCCTGGGAGCACCGCGTCATCACCGGCGCCGAGCCGCGGCTGTACGACTGCTTCAACGTCTCCGACGCGATGGTCTCCGACATCTCCAGCGTGGTCTCCGACTTCATCGCGAGCGGCAAGCCGTACGCGGTCACGGACTCCGCCGGAGTGGGTGTCGAGGAGTTCAAGCGGAACAACACGGCGGTGCGTGCCGCGGTGATCCTGTCCAACAGCGCCGACGAGCTGGGCGAGCTGCTCGGCGCGGTCCGCGCCCCGGACACCGACCCGCTGGCCGAGGACCGCAAGGAGCTCAAGCAGTACCTGCTGGGCCCGGACGAGCCGACCTCGCTCGAGCAGTTCAACACCGCTGTGGCGAACCTCGCGCTCAAGGCCGAGACGCGCAACGTCGGCCAGCAGTCGCGGGACGCGGCCGCCCTCGCGGAGAGCGAGGCCGAGCTGGCCAACGCCGTGCCCGGGCAGCGGGTGCCCGCCGCCGGTGACACGGACGAGGTCGGCACGGGCTGAACTGCCGCCGCCGGCTGAAGAGTTCGGCCCCGAGGGTTCTCCTCGGGGCCGAACTCTTTTCCTTTCCCGCAGTTTGTCCGATCACTGTGTGACGTGTCCCACTAACACCCGTGTGCGAGGCAACCGCTTGTCTCGATCACCCGTCTATCAAGTAGCGAATGAGGCGATACGGGGGGGAATATCCCATTGACTAGGGGGAAACGTGACCGTGACGCAGCCTGATGTGAGTGTGATCATCGGTGCGTACGAAGCGATGCCGTATCTGATCGAGTGCCTCTCGTCCGTCGAGGCACAGACCATCGATCCGACGCGCGTCGAGGTCATCGCGGTGGACGACGGTTCGACGGACGGGACGGGGGAGTACCTGCTGGAGTTCGCCGAGCGGGCTCCCATGCACGTGCTGGTGATCCGGCAGCAGAACTCCGGCGGCCCCAGCGGCCCGCGCAACGTGGGCCTGGGGAAGGCCACCGGGCGCTACGTGTTCTTCCTCGACGCCGACGACCGGCTGGGCCCCGAGGCTCTGGAGCGGATGGTCGCCATGGCCGACCGCGCCGGCACGGACGTGGTGCTGGGCAAGGTCGAGGGCGTCAACCGCTCGGCGCCGAAGTCCATGTGGGGCAGGACGGTGGAGCGGACGGACGTCTTCTCCTCCAACATCAAGTTCACCCTCAGCGCGCAGAAACTGTTCCGCCGCGCGCTGCTCGACCGGCACGGCATGCGCTTCGACGAGTCGCTGTTCACCGGCGAGGACGCGCTGTTCACCATGGAGGCGTACCTGCGGGCGGACGGCGTCTCCGTGGTCGCCGACCACACCTGCTACTACCTGGTCGGCCGCGACGACGGCAAGCACGTGACGAAGAGCGGCAGCTACACGCTGCGCTTCGACTCCGCCCGGGCCCTGATGGAGCTCATCGCCGAACTCGTCCCCGCGGGCGGCCGGCGCGACCAGCTGATGGTCCGGCCCTTCCTCGTCACGCTGCTGCCGCAGTTCGGGCCCAAGTACCTGACGGACAGCGAGGAGATCCGCCGGCACAAGTTCGAGCTCGCCAAGCCGCTGATGGACACCTACTGGACCGAGGGCGTCGCTCAGCGCCTCAAGGTCCACGAGCGGCTGCGACTGCACCTGGTCGCCGAGCAGCGCCCCGAACTGCTCCCGGACGTCGTGCAGTTCGTCAAGAGCAAGAAGCAGGCGGCGGCCCTCCTGGAGAGGAAGGGCCGCCGTGTGTACCTGGCCTACCCGCATTTCCGGGACCGCGCCGCCGGTGTCCCCGACTCCGTCTACCTCGCAGAGCCCCGGGAGGCCCGTGCCTTCCCGGGGTACCGCGAGGGCGGTGCCGACACGTTCATGCGGCGTGCCGTGCGCAAGGCCCGACGCGTGCTGACGTCCCGGGAGATACGCCACGCGGCGTGACCGACGTGGGGCTGTCCGGCGCCGCTCAGCGCTGTGCGGTCGGGACCTCGGCTCCGGTGCGCTGACCGGGCACCGCGGCCAGCCGCTCCGCCACCCGTGCCCGGTGGTCCCGGGCCTCCCCGCACAGCGCCCGGACGGCCTCGTTGAATCGCTCCTGCGACGACGGCTCGGCCGGGCCCAGCAGACGCAGCTTCAGCTCGGCACGCGCCTCGGCCAGTTCGTCGCGCTCCGGGTGCCGGACGGTCTCCAGCAGGTCCGGCACCCCGGCGGCGTCCGGCGTCAGCACCGTCGCCGCCACCACCGTCGGGAAAGCCGTACGGAAGGCGTCCTCGGGCAGCCCGCTGGTGTTGGCCACCGCGTACGGCTTCTCACTCGCCAGGAAGTCGCTGATCACGCTCGACACATCGCTGATCAGCAGGTCGGCCACGTTGAAGCAGGAGTACAGCGTGGGCCGGGCGTCCGTGATGATCTGGTGTTCGCCCGCTGGCAGCGAGGCCCAGTACGCCTCGTTCCACGCGGCAGCCGCCCGTGCCACCGACTCCGCGCGGCCCGGCTCGGGCGCCGACTGCACCAGCATCCGTTCCACGGTGTCGGCCCCGGACCGGAAGACCGAGGTGGTGAGCCGGTCCAGTTCGGCGGTGCGGCGGGCGAGTTCCGTACCGTCCGAGGGGCGCGCGCCCGCCCGCTCCCGGTTGGCGGCCCGGATCAGCTCCCGGATCCGCAGATCGGCGGCTCCCGCACGCGGATCCACCGACCCCGTCAGCGGATGCGGCTTGTACAGCAGCCGCACGCCCGGGTCCGCCAGCAGCGCCCGCACCAGGTTCTCCCCGGCCGCGATCACCGACGTGTTGCCGGGGTTGCCGTCCCAGCCCTCCCAGGTCGGCGCGTACAGCACGGTCGTCCAGGGCCCGGCCGGGGGACCCGCGTAGGGCAGCACACCGTCCAGCTGCGGGCGGCCCGTCTCCACCACGTCCTTGTCCTCGACCCCGACCTCGGCCAGCGCGTACCGCTCGCGCGCGGCGGGCCCGGCCACCCACACCTCGTCGTACGCCTTCGCGTACGGGTTGCACGAGGACAGCTTGTCGCTCTCGCCGTGGTTGACGAAGGTGTGCTTGATCGTGGGGATGCGCAGCACCTGGGAGGTCTTGCCGGAGTTCGACGGGTGGATGAGGACCTGGAGCGTGGAGTGTTCCAGGCGCATCAGCGTCGACACCTTCGGCAGGCACACGATCGGGATGTCCGTCGCCGCGATCTTCTGCACCATGAACCGCTCGCGCAGGATGATGACGGGCCTGCCCTCGAGACCGGCCAGCGGCTCCAGCCACATGTTCGCCTGGTAGGCCGAGGAGGCGCCGCCGGAGAAGTACAGGCCGGCGGTGGGCCGGTACTCGGCCAGCCACGCGTCGAACCACTCGAGCACCTCCTGCTCGTCCGCCGGGCGACGGCCGGGCAGCAGCCGGAGCAGCAGGACGCCGAGGCCGGTCACTCCGAGGGCGAGGGAGAGCGCGATGCCCGCCGCCGCGTACACGGGCCGGTCGCCCGGCGTGCTGGCGAGCAGCCCGGCCGTCGCCGGCAGGCCGAACACCAGCAGCCGGTGGCCGGGCCGGCGCAGCAGCCCCCACGGGGCCGGGGACAGCCGCAGCGCGGAGGCGTCGATGTTCCGGGTGACCACCGGCAGGGTGCGGGTGCGGCGCACCAGCACGGAGACCGCCTGGATCGCGCTGTGCAGCACGTAGCAGAGGAGCAGCCCGGCCACCAGCGGGGCGTACACCGTCTCCCGGTCCTGCTCGCCCAGCCGCAGCAGGGCCACGACCAGCAGCAGGTCCCGTACGACGTGCCGCACGGTGATGTCCGCGTGCGACTTGGCGAACAGCGACAGCACCCCGCGCTGCCACTTGTACAGGACGCCTTCGGTGGCCAGGGAGACGGTCGTCGCGGCGATCAGCAGCGGGACGTCGGGCAGCAGCGCCGCGACCGCCTGCGCGGCGAACGCGGCGGCCAGGACGACGGTGACCAGCCCCTTGATGAGGGCCTGAGGGCGGGGGAGAGGTACGGGCACTGCGGTCACTCCAGGAGCGTCGGGTCGGCGCAGGTCGGCCGTCCGGGTTAACGCGTGGCGGCCTCCCGACGACACGCGCGTGTCGTCGGGGTGTGGGTGCGGGGGCCGTAAGGCGTGTCGTCGGACGGTAGCGGATGATCCCGTTCCTGTCGTGGGGTGGGCCCGGAAGGGGCGGAAGGTCGGTTTCCGGCCGTGGCAGAGGCCGAGCGGTCAGGGCGGATGATCGGTTCCCCGTCGTGGGGCCGAGGGGCAGGGAGGGGGCGGCTTCCGGTCCTGGGCGGGGTCGAGCCGACGGAAGGGACGGGCGGGTGCGCTCCCGTGACGCGGACGGCACCGTCCGTAGCGTGGACCGGCGCCGCACCCCGTCCGGGCGTCCCGTAGATTTCCTGGTGAGCGACCGAATCGACGCGAGGGGACGGACGGCGACGTGGCAGGGGCAAGGCAGGCCGTGGGCGAGGCCCGCAGGATCGTCGTCAAGGTCGGGTCCTCCTCGCTGACCACCGCCTCGGGCGGCCTGGACGCGGACCGCGTGGACGCGCTGGTCGACGTCCTCGCCAAGGTCCGCAGCGGCGGCGAGCGCGAGATCGTCCTGGTCTCCTCGGGCGCCATCGCCGCCGGTCTCGCCCCGCTCGGCCTGCGCCGCCGCCCCAAGGACCTCGCCCGGCAGCAGGCCGCCGCCAGCGTCGGCCAGGGCCTGCTGGTCGCCCGCTACACCGCCTCCTTCGCCCGCTACGGCGTCCGCGTCGGGCAGGTCCTGCTGACCTCCGACGACATGAGCCGCCGCTCGCACCACCGCAACGCCTCGCGCACCCTCGACAAGCTGCTCGCGATGGGCGCCTTCCCGATCGTCAACGAGAACGACACCGTCGCCACGGACGAGATCCGCTTCGGCGACAACGACCGCCTCGCCGCCCTGGTCGCCCACCTCGTCCGCGCCGACCTGCTGGTCCTGCTGTCCGACGTGGACGGCGTCTACGACGGGGACCCGGCCAAGCCCGGCACGTCCCGCATCGGCGAGGTGCGCGAGCCCTCCGACCTCGCCGACGTCGAGATCGGCAGCGCGGGCAAGGCAGGCGTCGGCACCGGCGGCATGGTCACCAAGGTCGAGGCCGCCCGGATCGCGGCCGCCGCCGGCACCCCCGTCGTCCTCACCAGCGCCATCCACGCCGCCGACGCCCTGACCGGCCAGGACACCGGCACCTTCTTCCACCCCACCGGCAAGCGCTCCGCCGACCGGCTGCTGTGGCTCCAGCACGCCTCCACCCCGCAGGGCGCGCTGACCCTGGACGACGGCGCCGTGCGGGCCGTCGTGGACCGCCGCAAGTCGCTGCTGCCGGCCGGGATCGCCGCGGTCGAGGGCGAGTTCAGCGCCGGCGACCCGGTCGAGCTGCGGGACGGGGCGGGGCACGCGGTGGCCCGCGGGCTCGTCAACTTCGACGCCAAGGAGATCCCCCGGCTGATCGGCCGCTCCACCCGGGAACTGGCCCGCGAACTCGGACCCGCGTACGAACGCGAGGTCGTACACAGGGACGACCTGGTGGTCCTGCACCCTTAATGTGTCGAAACGTCTGCCCCCGGTGGTGGACGTTCCGCAAAACCGCCACGCGATCCCTTGCGGCCTGCTCAACTTTGTCTCGGGGAACTGTTCCGCAGCAGCGCCACTGTGCAAAGGAGGCCGTCGTGAGACGAGTGCGCCCTGGGACTCAGGCGTCCCGCGGTGGTGCCGGCTCCCGCGCGGCCGGTGAGGAGCGCGCCCTGACCAGCGTTGCGGCCGGGGACCGGTTCGAGGGCGAGGAACCCGTGGACACCCCGCGTCTGTGGCACGTCACCCTCAGCGTCTCCGGCAAGGAGGCCCCGCTCCCCGAGGTCCGGCGCGCCCTGGAACAGCTCGCCCACGACCACCCCTTCTTCCTGACCAGCCGCTACGCCGTCGACCACGCCGAGATCCGCTACTGGGAAGAGGCCCGCGACCTGCACGACGCTGCCGCCGTCGCCCTGCGCCTGTGGGGGGAGCACCGGCAGACCGCCGGGCTGCCGCCCTGGGAGATCGTCGGCCTGGAGGTCATCGACCGCGCGACCTACCACCAGCGCATCGCGGAGGGGTACGGCCCGCCACCGGCGTCCCCGGTCGGCGTTCATCCGTTTTGACCCGTTCCACGAAGTGTCTCGCGCTGTGGAACGAACGATGAACCGAGCCGCCCGGCGCACTACCCTTCCCTCATGACCACGCTCTCTCCGTACGACTCCATGTCCCCGGTCACCGAGGCCGCCTACCGAGCCAAGGCCGCCGCAGCGGTCCTCGCGCCGCTGCCCCGGGCCGAGAAGGACGACGCGCTGCTCGCCATCGCGGACGCGCTGGAGGTCCGTGCGAGCGAGATCGTCGAGGCCAACGCCAAGGACGTCGCCAAGGCCCGCGAGGCCGGCACCAGCGAGGGCATGATCGACCGGCTCACGCTCACCCCCGAGCGGATCCGCGCCATCGCCTCGGACGTGCGTGACGTGGCCGCGCTGCCCGACCCGGTCGGCGAGGTCGTCCGCGGCTCCACGCTGCCCAACGGCATCGACCTGCGCCAGGTCCGTGTGCCGCTCGGCGTCGTCGGGATCATCTACGAGGGCCGGCCGAACGTCACCGTCGACGCCGCCGCCCTCTGCCTGAAGTCCGGCAACGCGGTCCTGCTGCGCGGCTCCTCCTCGGCGTACCAGTCGAACACCGCCCTCGTGCGCGTCCTGCGCGACGCCGTCGGCGGGGCCGGGCTGCCCGCCGACGCCGTCCAGCTCGTCCCCGGCGAGAGCCGCGACAGCGTGCGCGAGCTGATGCGCGCCCGCGGCCTCGTCGACGTGCTCATCCCGCGCGGCGGCGCCTCCCTGATCAACGCGGTCGTCCAGGAGTCCGTCGTCCCCGTCATCGAGACCGGCACCGGCAACTGCCACGTCTACGTCGACGCGCAGGCCGACCTCGACATGGCCGTCGAGATCCTGATCAACTCCAAGGCCCAGCGGGTCGGCGTCTGCAACGCCGCCGAGACCCTCCTGGTCCACCAGGACATCGCCGCGGAGTTCCTGCCCCGCGCCCTGGACGCCCTCGCCGAGGCCGGGGTCACCGTGCACGCCGACGAGCGCGTTCAGGCCTACGCCAAGGACTCGAAGGCCACCGTCGTCGAGGCGACCGCCGAGGACTGGGAGACCGAGTACCTGTCGTACGACATCGCCGCCGCGGTCGTGGACTCGCTGGACAAGGCCGTCGAGCACATCCGGCTGTGGACCTCCGGCCACACCGAGGCCATCGTGACGACCTCCCAGCAAGCCGCCCGCCGCTTCACCCAACTGGTCGACTCCACCACCGTCGCCGTGAACGCCTCCACCCGGTTCACCGACGGCGGCCAGTTCGGCTTCGGCGCCGAGATCGGCATCTCCACGCAGAAGCTGCACTCCCGTGGGCCCATGGGTCTGCCGGAGCTGACCAGCACGAAGTACATCGTCACCGGCGACGGGCACGTACGGCGCTGAGCCGCACCCACGCGGAGCACGGAGTATGCGGGCGGGCGCATGCCTCTGCGAGTCACCCGAATGGCGCAGACGCGCGCGGGAGGAGTGACCGGCGGGGCGTGCGCCGTCCGGCGCCCCGTGGAAGCCGTCTCGACCAGTGGATGAATTTCCATACCGTCTGCCCAAATTGACCCCCCAGGTCTACTCTGGATCCGTGCCGGAGGACGTGGGGGGCACGCCGTTTCCGGACGGCCGGGAGCCCGACGACGACCACGACCGCGGGGTGTCGGACGAAGAGTTCGCCTCCGTGGTCTTCGACGAGGCCTTCGTGCGCGCGGCCGTGGTGCACGAGCCGACCGCGGTGGAGCGCCTCCTGGCCGCGGCACAGGCGAGAGCCGAGGCATCCGAGGCCGAGGCGCGCCGCGCCCACACCAGAGGCGAGCGCTACGACGAGGGGTACGGCCCGGACCGTCGGGGTGTCTACGGCCCCGAGCCCGGCCTCGACGAGCTCGACGGCCCCGACCTCTTCGAGGACCACTACGGCGCCGGGCCGTACTCCAAACAGGTCCGCTGGCACCGCCCCGTCGCCTGGCTGCTGGCCCTGGTGATGGGGATCGGCATGGTCGCCCTGGCCTTCACAGCGGTCTACCGGGGCGCATCCGGAAACCGCGAGGAGCCCGCGCCGCCGCCCGCCTCGACCGGGCTGGAACAGGGCAGCGGAGCCGCACCCTCGGCCTCCGCCGAGTCCTCCCCGCCGGCCGTCTCGGTGATCCCCCACGGGCCCTGACCGGAACCCGCCCGTCTTGGTGAGAACCTGTCAGAACTTGTGGAGCAGCCGGGCGTTTACCCGAGCTTCCGGCGACCTACCCTGAAGATATGGGCGGGCCTGGAAACCCACCTGAGGGGACTCCAGAGGGCGCCCCCGGAGGTGGAGAGGACGAGTACCGATCCGTCGTCTTCGACGAGTCGTTCGTCCGTGCTGCCCGCCTCCAGGAGTTCTCCGCGCAGGAGCGCATCGCGGACCACGCCCCCGCAGTGCGACGCAGGCCCCCGCTGCGCCGGGGCCTGTCCCGGCAGGCCCTGGTCCTCGTCCTGCTGATCGCTGTCGCCTTCGGCACCGCGATCTACATGGGTGTGCGGCACCCCTACCAGACCCCTGCCGCCCGGGAACCCGTCGAGCCCCTGCGGATGACCGTCATCCCGCTCGCCCCCGAGGGCAAGGTGCCCGGCACAGCCGACCCGGCGTACCTGTACGAGCACAGCCCCGCCGCGCAGTTCCGCACCGGCGCGGAGGGGGTGCCGCTGCCGGCCTCGCGGCGCACCGCGCACTTCTCGGACAGCCAGGTCGTGACCGCCCTGACCACCGCCAAGGACTACATCGTCCGCTCGGCCCTGGACCCCGAGGTCCTCACGGGCGGTGAGGTCCGCGCCGTCCGGGTGCTGCTCGACCCCGACCAACTGGACCAGTTCGACCAGAGCTTCGCCCGCCCCACTGCCGACGGACGCCACGCGCCCACCGGCTGGCTGGTGCGCTTCGACCCGTCCCGCGCCGAGCTGGCCGACCGGAAGGTCCGGGTCCAGGGCACGCTGCAGGCCGCCGAGGCCGACGCGTCGACGCTGGAGGTCACAGCCGATCACACGTTCGTGTACGCGCTGCGGGCGGCCGGTGCCGGAGCCAAGGACGACGTGTCCCTCTTCACCCTCCGGCGAGAGCTGCACTTCCGCTTCGACCGCGACGACCTGCGGCTGCACCAGGCCCAGCTCCTGGTCTCCTACGTCCAGGCCGGCCCGCTGTCCTGCGCCGAGGACTCCACGAACCACCTCCGGCCCCTCCTTGCCGGCCAGACGGCCAAGGAGGGCGGCCCCGCCGGCACCGACCCCTACGCCACGGGCGGCGCGACGGCCCTGTGCGGCTCCCTGGCGACGAGCGCGCAGCCGAAGGTGTGAGGGGGCCCCAGCCGGGCCGGAGAAGCCTCCAGCCGGGCCGGGAGGGCACTATCGGGCAGCCGGGCCGGGAGGGCACTGACCGGGCCGCGCGCCCCCGGGGCGGACGTGTGGCGCCTAGCGCTCGTCTCGCGGCGGCTGGTCGCCCCCCGAGGGGTCCGACGGGCCCGATGCGTCCGACGAGCCCGACGCGTCCGTCCCAGGCCCCTGAGGCGGCTTCGGGGGCGTGGCCGTGAAGCCGCCGAAGCCGCGGCGGACCCGGTCGCCCAGGTCGCCGGCGCCGCCCGCGAGATCCGTGACCAGCTTCATCAGCGGGTCCTTGGAGTTCTTCACGTGGGACGTGTAGTGGTTCGCCGAATCCCGCCAGGAGTCGCGGACCGAGGTGTCCTTGTCCTCGTCACGCCGCGCGTAGTGGCCGTCCATGATCCGCTGGAAGTCCCGCGACTCGGCCCACTTCTTCAGCTCGGCCGCCCGCACGGTGGTGAAGGGGTGGGTGCGGGGCAGCACGTTCAGGATCTTCAGCACGGAGTCGCGCAGATCGCCCCCGGCCTCGTACTCCTCGGCCTGGGCGAGAAACGCGTCCACGTTCATCTCGTGCAGGTGGTTGCCGCCGGCGATCTTCATCAGACCCCGCATCGAGGCCCGCAGGTCCTGCCCGACCAGCAGCCCCGCGCGGTCCGCCGACAGCTCCGACTTGCGGAACCACTCCCGCAGCCCGGTCACGATCGCCATGATCGCGAGATTGCCCAGCGGGATCCACGCCACCCGGACGGCGAGGCTCGTCAGGAACAGCAGGATCGTCCGGTAGACGGAGTGCCCGGACAACGCGTGCCCCACCTCGTGCCCGACGACCGCGCGCATCTCCTCCTCGTCGAGCAGCTCGACGAGACCGGTCGTGACGACGATGATCGGCTCGTCCAGGCCGATGCACATCGCGTTCGGCTGCGGGTCCTGGTTCACGTACATCGGCGGGACCTTCTCCAGGTCCAGGATGTAGCAGGCGTCCCGCAGCATCACGTTCAGATGGGCGAACTGCTGGTCCGAGACGCGTACCGAGTCCGACAGGAACAGCAGCCGCAGACTGCGCTCGGGCAGCAGACCGCTGAGCGCCTTGAACACCGTGTCGAACCCGCTCAGCTTGCGCAGCGCCACCAGGGCGGAACGGTCGGCCGGGTGCTCGTACGTCCGCGAGGAGATCCCGGGGAAGCGCCTGCGCTGCCTGCTCGGCACGCGCTCGTGCCCTTGCTGCTCGTGGCCGTCGGACATGTCTTCCCCCATGCGTCTGTATGACCTTTGCGGCCCTTTGTGCGGCCCTTTGCTTCCCCGAGGCAGAGCCCAGCCTAGGCGGAGTTACGGTGGTCGGGCAGTACAGCGAAGGAGACCACCGCCATGGAGCACCACCCCCTGTCCGCCTGGCTCGCCGGGGCCGCGAACGCCGCCGGGGGGCAGGGGCCGGGGATGCTGCGGATCGTGCTGATCGTGATGATCCTGGGCTGTGCGCTGACCGCCTGGTTCCTGCTGCGTGGCTACAGACGGAAGGACGACTGACGCCACGCGAAGGTTCCCCGCCGGGCCCCGGGGCCGGGCCCGGGGCGGCACGTGGGAGCGCCCGCGGCACGAACAGGCGGAGTCGGGGTGATCGCGCGAGGGGCGCCCGCTTACGATGAGCCGACGTCTTTAACCCGCCCACACGCGATAGGTCCTGCCGAAGATGAGCTTCCACAGCACCGCTGCCCAGTTGGTCACCCTCGCCGCCGAGGGCGAGGAGCACGGCGGAAACCATGAGAGCCTCAGCCCCTACCTCACCGGCGGCGGCGCGCTCTTCATCCTGCTGCTCCTGCTGTGGATCACGACCCGCTTCAACCGCGACCGCTGACCCGCGGGGCGTCCCGCCGAGGGCGCCCGGGGGACCACGGGGGCGGCCGGAAGCCCTCATGCAGGGCCGGTAGGGTCTGCACGCATGGGAGAGCAGGACATGCCTAGCGGTCCGGCGGACGAGACGCCGCGCGACCCGGCACAGGAGACGGCGAGCGGCACCGAGCGGCACTCGGAGCCCCGCCGTGCCTCCGCGGTGGCCCCCCGGGCCGACGGCCCGGGACGGAGTCCTTCGCGTCCGGGCAAGCGCCGACTCGGCGTCATGGGCGGCACCTTCGACCCCATCCACCACGGGCACCTGGTGGCGGCCAGCGAGGTCGCCGCGGCGTTCCACCTCGACGAGGTGGTCTTCGTGCCGACCGGCCAGCCCTGGCAGAAGAGCCACCGCAGCGTCTCCCCGGCCGAGGACCGCTACCTGATGACGGTCATCGCGACCGCCGAGAACCCGCAGTTCTCCGTGAGCCGCATCGACATCGACCGCGGCGGCCCCACCTACACCGTGGACACCCTGCGCGACCTGCGCGCGCTGAACCCCGACACGGACCTGTTCTTCATCACCGGCGCCGACGCGCTCGCCCAGATCCTCACCTGGCGGGACAGCGAGGAACTGTTCTCCCTGGCACACTTCATCGGGGCCACCCGGCCGGGCCACCACCTGGACGACTCCGGGCTGCCGGAGGGCGGTGTCTCGCTGGTGGAGGTCCCCGCCCTGGCCATCTCCTCCACCGACTGCCGCGCGAGAGTCGCCAAGGGCGACCCCATCTGGTACCTGGTGCCGGACGGCGTCGTGCGCTATATCGACAAGCGCGAGCTGTACCGCGGCGAGTGAGCCGAGAGGGGCACCGGTGAACGACCGATACGACGCGGGGGCCGCGGGATACGGGGCCGACCAGTACGAGCTCGTGGGCTACGACGAGTTCGGCCAGCCGGTCTACCGGCAGGTCCAGGCACAGCAGACCCGCGGGCAGAGCTACGATCCGTACGCCCAGCAGCACCAGCAGGGCTACGGCTACGACCCGTACGCCCAGCAGCAGGGGCAGCAGTCCCCGCCCGGGTACGCCTACGGCACGGACGGCCGGCAGCCCGCCTCCGACTACGGCTCCTACGACCCGTACGGCACCACCCCGCAGCAGGGCGCCCCGCACGACCCCTACGGCCAGGCCACCGCAGCCGACGGCCGGTACCCCCGGGTCGCCGAACAGACCGCCCAGCACACCGCCCACATCCCGCAGCAGGCCGGCCCGGACCACGACAGGGAAGCCCCCGCCGAGCAGCAACGGGACTACCACACCGAGCAGTTCGCCTTCGTCGAGGAACCGGACGCCAACTCCGAGGACGTCATCGACTGGCTGAAGTTCACCGAGAACCGCACCGAACGCCGCGAGGAGGCCCGGCGCCGGGCCCGCAGCCGGATCGTCGCCCTGACGGTCGTCCTCGCGCTCGTCGCGGCCGGCGGCGTCGGCTGGCTCTGGTACGCGGGCAAGCTGCCCGGCCTGTCCGCCGAGGACTCCAAGACGGGCTCGGCGACGGCCGCGGGCGCCCAGAAGCGCGACGTGATCGTCGTCCACCTGCACGACACCAAGGGCGGCGGCACCTCCACGGCCCTGCTCGTCGACAACACCACCACCCAGCGCGGCACCACCGTCCTGCTGCCCAACTCCCTCGCCCTGACCAGCGACGACGGCACCACGACGACGCTCGCCAAGTCGGTCGAGGACGACGGCTCCGACGGCACCCGCGACGCGCTCGACACGGTCCTCGGCACCGACATCGAGGGCACGTGGCGCCTGGACACGCCCTACCTGCAGAACCTCGTCGACCTCGTCGGCAACATCGACGTCGACACCGACGCCGATGTCCCCGACCCGGCCGCCAAGAAGAAGGGCGAGGCCCCCCTGGTCAACAAGGGCCAGGACCAGACCCTCAGCGGCAAGATGGCGGTCGCCTACGCCACCTACCGCGCACCCGGCGAGGCCCAGAACGCCCAGCTGGAGCGCTTCGGGCAGGTCATGCAGGGCATCCTGCGCAAGATGTCCTCCGACCCGCAGGCCGCGACGACCACGATCCAGACCCTCGCCCAGATCCTCGACCCGTCCCTCACCGACAAGGACCTCGGCACCTTCCTCGCCGGGCTCTCCGACCTCGCCAAGGGCGGCGACGTCAAGACCGACCTGCTGCCCGTCCAGAACGACGGCACGCTCAGCACCCAGGCGAGCGCCGGGATCGTCAAGAACGTCCTCGGCGGCACCGCGAAGAGCCCCGACAAGGACGCCGCGGTCAGCGTCTCGGTCCAGAACGCCACCGGCGTCGAGGACAACACCGAGAAGGCCCGCGTCGTGCTCCTCAACGGCGGCTTCACCTTCCTGGAGAGCGGCACCGGCACCGCCCGGGCCACCTCCCGGGTCGTGTACGCCGGCGCCGCCGACAAGGCGAACGCCGCCGAGGTCGCCAAGACCCTGGGCCTGCCGGCGGGCTCCGTCACCAAGGGCAGGACCTCCGGCAGTGCCGACGTCTCCGTGGTCCTCGGCCAGGACTACGAGCCGTCCGCCGGCTAGCCGGCGGGAGCGCGCTCCCCACGTGATCTCCGTAATCGCGTGGGGGGCCCGGGGCGGTCCGTGAGACCCTTGGTGTCAAGTGACCGCCGACCGAAAGCCATGCAGTGACCCTGACCGACCGCTCTCACGAGCTGATCAACACCGCCGCCCAGGCGGCCGCAGACAAGCTGGCACACGACATCGTCGCCTACGACGTCAGTGACGTGCTGTCCATCACTGACGCCTTCCTGCTGGCCTCCGCACCCAACGACCGCCAGGTCAAGGCGATCGTCGACGCGATCGAGGAGAGCCTCTCGAAGGAACTCGGCGCGAAGCCGGTGCGCCGCGAGGGCGACCGCGAGGCCCGCTGGGTGCTGCTCGACTACGTCGACATCGTCGTCCACGTCCAGCACAGCGAGGAGCGCGTCTTCTACGCCCTGGAGCGGCTGTGGAAGGACTGCCCCGAGCTCGACCTGCCCGAGGAGGCCAAGGCCACCCGCGGCAAGGCCGAGGAGCACGCCAAGCTGCGGGCCGCCGAGGAGGAGGCGGAACTGGACGGTGACTGGCGGTGACCTCCTCCCGTGAGGCGTCCGCCGGGACGGGCCGCTGCCGCCGCATCATCCTCTGGCGGCACGGTCAGACCTCGTGGAACGTGGAGCGCCGCTTCCAGGGCAGCACGGACGTCGAACTGACCGAGACCGGCGTCGCCCAGGCCCGGCGTGCCGCCCGGCTGCTCGCGTCCCTGAAGCCGGACGCCCTCGTCGCCTCCGACCTGCGGCGCGCCGCGGCCACGGCCGCCGAGCTCGCCGCGCTCACCGGCCTCGACGTCTCCCACGACGAGGGGCTGCGGGAGACCTACGCGGGCGTCTGGCAGGGCCTGACGCACGAGGAGATCATCGCCCGGTACGGCGAGGAGTACGCCGCGTGGAAGCGCGGCGAGCCGGTGCGCCGCGGTGGCGGCGAGCTGGAGACCGAGGTCGCCGACCGCGCGGCCCCGGTGGTGCTCCGGCACGCCGAGAAGCTGCCCGACGACGGCACGCTCGTCGTGGTCAGCCACGGCGGCACGATCCGCACCACCATCGGCCGCCTGCTGGGTCTCGATCCCCGCAACTGGGAGAGCCTCGGCGGGCTCTCCAACTGCTGCTGGTCCGTGCTGGGCGAGGGCGCCCGTGGCTGGCGTCTGCTGGAGCACAACGCCGGCACCCTGCCCGAAGCGGTGCTCGGCGACGACGACTGACCCCGGATTTCACTTTCCGGCAGGTCGCAGGCTAAAGTTCTTCTTGTTCGCCCCGCCAGCGGGGAAGGACAGAGGGGCTATAGCTCAGTTGGTAGAGCGCCTGCATGGCATGCAGGAGGTCAGGAGTTCAATTCTCCTTAGCTCCACGTCAAGATCCCGTTCCCGGTGTGGGGGCGGGATTTTTCGTGGTTGGGCTTGAGTCACTCGGGCACGCTGAGGCGTATACCTCTACGGCCCCGCCGGGTGGCGTGTCCGGACTGGTACTGAGGCGTCGCTGACCGTATTGGTCCTGCCGTGGCAGAATCAAACGGCCGGAAGGGGGCGCGGCCCGACGGGAGGAGTAGTGATGCCTGCGAGCATCCTCGAGGAGGTCGACCACCTCCTCGAAGCAGCGTTCACACGGGACATGTCCACCCGACTCAGCTGCCCTTCCTGCGGTTCCGGGCACGTGGCCCAGATGCTCGGCGACAACGGCGGGATCTCCTACGTGTGCACGGCCTGCGGCCACAGCTGGAGCTGATCGATGGGTGCACACAGGCGGAAGTGCGACTGGTGCGGCAGCGGGACTCCGATCGTCCGCGACATGGAACCGATCAATCCCGACTACCAGTACTGGTGCGAGGAATGCGCGCGGGCGCTGATCATAAAAGGCGACCCGATCGAGACGTACCGCGAGTTGGAGGGCGAGCCGATCTACGGACGGCTCCTGGAGGAGCACTGCACGCTCAAGCGGTTCTATTCGTTCGTGACGGCCTGACGCCCGAAGGTTCGACATAACGGGCATATCGGGCAAGGGGAAACCGATTTGGTGTTGGGCCCCCAGGACCAGTAATGTTGGCGTCGCGGCCAGGGAAACCGGGCGGAACACAGCAAGGGGCTATAGCTCAGTTGGTAGAGCGCCTGCATGGCATGCAGGAGGTCAGGAGTTCAATTCTCCTTAGCTCCACAACAGATGAGAAGGCGGGCCATCCGATCGGATGGCCCGCCTTCTTGTTGTGCTGATGCGTGCGGCGGGCCTCCCCGGAGGGAAGCCCGCCGGTGAGGCCCGCCGGTGCGTGTGCTCAGCGGCCGAGAGCGCGGCGGCCGCGGCCCTGGGAGAGGACCGGGAGGTTGCGGGACGGCGCGCCCTGCGGGCCCGTCTCCTCGATGCGCAGCGCCAGCGCTGGGCAGCGGCGCACCGCGCGTAGAGCCTTCGCCTCGGCGTACCGCGGCACTTGAGCCTGCGCCACGGTGGGGAAGCCGTCGGCACCGAGCTGGAACACCTCGGGGAGGATGTCCGCGCACAGTCCGTGGCCCCGGCACAGGGTCCAGTCGACGTAGATCTTCTGGCGGCTCGCGCCGCTCTCCTCGGGCTCGCCGCCGCCCGGGATGCCCGTAGCGGCCCTGCCTCCCTCGAAGAGCGGCAGAACGCCCTCCACGGGCCGTCCGCAGCCGTTGCCGAGGACATGGGCGGCCAGGTCGTCCGTGAACGCCTTGATGGTCGACTCCAGGAACATCGCCGAGCCGTCCGGGTGCGAGCACGCGCCGCGCCGCTTCACGTTCTTGGCGACCTGCTTGAGCGCCTCCAGGGCGGCCGGTCCGCCGCCGTTGAGGATGTCCTCCATGCCGCGCGCGGCGGCCGGCAGGCCGAGGTAGCAGGGGCCGCACTGGCCCGCGCTCTCCTCGGCCAGCCACTGCGCCACCCGCAGCGACTCGCCCAGCGGGCAGGTGTCCTGAGTGATCGGCAGAATCGCGCCGGCCCCGAGCGCGCCGCCCACCGCGTCGAGGGAGTTGCGGGAGACGATCGCCTCGTTGACCGTCGCCGCGTCGATCCACTTGCCGTGGTAGCCACCGGTGAGTACGCCCTGCGGCACCGGCGGCGCGCCCGCCAGCTGCAGGACGTAGCGCAGCGGCACGCCCGTCGGGACCTCGATCACCATGGGGCGCGCGACCGCGCCGGAGACCGTGAGCATCACGGTGCCGGGCTCGTCGTAGAGGCCGGTGTTGCCGTAGCGCTCCGGGCCGATGCGGGCGGCGATCGCCAGCTGGGCGAAGGTCTCGGCGTTCGACAGCAGGGTGGGTGCGCCGCCGACGCCGTTCTGCGAGGCGCTGACCTTGCGGCCCGGCGGGATGGCCGGGCCGCCGTCGATCGAGCGGATCAGCGACGCGGCGGCGCCGGTGACCATGCGGACCGGGTTGCGCTGGACGCGTGCGCGCAGGGCCGATCGGCGGCCGTTGCTCAGGCCGCGCTCGGACAGCGCCGCCTCCATGGAGCGCTGTGTCGACTCACGGGTGACCCCCACCACGAGCGTGCGGGCACCCAGAGCCTCGGCGCACAGCAGCGCGCCGTCCAGGATGAGATGCGGGGCACGGTTGATCAGTACCGTGTCCTTGCGGCAGGCCGGTTCGTCCTCGCTTCCGTTCACGACGACGACCGGCCGGACGCCGCGCTTGATCGCCGCTTCGGCGACCGAGCGCAGCTTCTTGTGGAAGGGGAAGCCCGCGCCGCCGCGGCCCTTCAGGTTGATGCGTTCGGCGAGTTGAGCGAGCTGCTCGCCGCCCATCGGCTCGAGCGGCCCGTGCACCTTGAGGTGCATGGGCAGATCGAGCCGATCGACAAGGTCGAAGCCCGACGTGAGCTGGGGAAGGCCGACCACGCGGACTTCGGGTACGTCGGGCAGGGCCTCGTTCACTTAAAGCCTCCGGAAGGCGTGTTCCAAGGTTCGCCCGATCCCGGAGCGTCGAAGTCGTAGGACGCACCGGGGTTTGTTTCATTGGCGGGACCGCTGTTGTACGTGTCGTTCGGGTAGTACGTGCCGAAGGCGGCGTTCGACTCACCCGTGTCGTACACGTCACTCGATCCGTAACCGGCGGCGCCTGGATTGCCATAGGCCGGAATGCTTTGTCCGGTGTCCTGCAGGGGGTCGTAGGGCGGGATGTTGAAGCCCGTGTCCTGGAGCGGGTCGTAGGCGGACGGCGGGGCCTCGCCGACCGGCGGCGGGGACGGGATGGGCCAGCTGCCCGAGGTGCTGGAGGAGCCGTCCACGGTCGGGATGGTCTCGGTGGGCTGCATGTCCAGCGGGAGCTGCATGCTGGTGGTCGGCCCGGGTGCGAAGGCCTGCCCGCCCTGGGGCGGCCCGGAGACGGCCCGGTAGGCGGCGGCGAAGCCGTTCGCCGGCTCCTTGGCCGCGGGGCGCTCCGCCTTCTCGTAGAGCGGACCCGACGGGGACGCCGCGGAGCGTGCGGGAGTCTCCCGGCCCTCGTAGCCGGGCAGTCCGGAGCCACCGCCGACCCGGGCGCGGCTCTCCTCCAGGTCCCTGCGGGCCTGGCTGTCGCCGGCCCCGATCATCGAGGTGATCTTGTCGGCGACCCGGCGCTTGACCTGGCGCGGAGCCGCGCGCAGGGCGAGCGCTCCGGCGACGCCGGCCAGGGAGAGGCAGTACAGGATGACGAAGATCGGTTTGGCGGAGCGACCCGCGTAGAGTCCGTGCACCAGGGCGGCACACCAGGCCGGGTAGGCCAGCATGTGCATGGCCCGCCAGCGCGCCGCGACGGGCGCGGGGGACGCGAAGCGGTTGCGCAGCACGCCGGTGATGCCCACGAAGATCATGAGCATGCCCGCCAGGGTGCCCAGGCCGATCAGGAACGACCGGCCTCCGACCAGCTCCTCGTCGGTGAACACCAGCCCGAAGGGGATCACCGCGGCGATCCACGAGGTGTGGGACAGCGCCAGCTTCACACCGATGTGCACCAGCAGGAAGGCGATCGAGGCGACGGCCGTGGTCCGGTGCACGGCCTGCGCCAGGATGCGACGGCGCGTGTCGAGGAGGACCCGGTCCTGGGCGACCAGGCCCCAGATCACCGAGCACGTCAGACACACGAGGGACAGCACGCCCGCACCGAAGTTGAGGAACTCGGCGAACGAGTCGTCTGCCGTGGAGTCGTAGGGGTTCACGACAAGCCTCCCCACGTCCCGGCGGCCGGGTGTAGGGAGGTGTTACTGCGATGAGGGTTCATGGGGGCAACTCCGAGCGGTTCGGGAAAGCAGCGGTCCCGCTGCCGAACTCTAAGCGGAGTGATACCGATCAGTACGAGGTTTGAGTTATTGCGTTGTTATCAAAGGACAATGTGGCCGTTGCAATGTCCTTTAGTGGATGTTACGCGAAGTAACCATTGACCTTGGTTCAGCTTTTCGGGTGCCTGGGCGGCCCTCGGAAGCGCGTCGCGGCGCGCTGAGGGCCTGCGGTACCCTAGCGCCATGCGTGCCGTACGCCTTCTGCTTAGCGGGCCGCGCTGATCAGTCCCGGCCACCGGAGAAACCGAGTGGCCGGCATCGGCGCGGCGTCCCCTCCTGTGTGAGGGGATTTTTCGTTTCTCGAACCAGACACCCGCGGCAGAGACGATCGATGGAGCTTTGAGGATCATGAGCGAGACGAACCCCGCCGCCACCTCCGAGGTGGCGGCGCCGCACCGCTACACGGCCGCCATGGCTGCCGAGATCGAGGCACGCTGGCAGGACTTCTGGGACGCCGACGGCACCTACGCCGCGCCCAACCCCAAGGGCGACCTGGCCGGTGACCGCGAGATCGCCGACCGCCCCAAGAAGTTCATCATGGACATGTTCCCGTACCCCTCCGGTGCGGGCCTGCACGTCGGCCACCCCCTGGGCTACATCGCCACGGACGTCTTCGCGCGCTTCCAGCGGATGACCGGCCACAACGTCCTGCACACCCTGGGCTTCGACGCCTTCGGCCTGCCCGCCGAGCAGTACGCGGTGCAGACCGGCACGCACCCGCGCGTGTCCACCGAGGCCAACATGGAGAACATGAAGGCCCAGCTGCGCAGGCTGGGCCTGGGCCACGACAAGCGCCGGTCGTTCGCCACGATCGACCCGGACTACTACAAGTGGACCCAGTGGATCTTCCTGCAGATCTTCAACTCCTGGTACGACCACGACGCCCGCCGGGCCCGCCCGATCGCCGAGCTGGTCGCCGAGTTCGAGTCCGGTGAGCGGCCCGTACCGGGGCACACGCGCGCGTGGGGTGAGCTGAGCGCCGCCGAGAAGGCCGATGTCCTGGGCGAGTTCCGGCTGGCCTACGCCTCCGACGCGCCGGTCAACTGGTGCCCCGGGCTGGGCACCGTGCTGGCCAACGAGGAGGTCACCGCCGAGGGCCGCTCCGAGCGCGGCAACTTCCCGGTCTTCAAGGCCAAGCTGCGCCAGTGGAACATGCGCATCACCGCCTACGCCGACCGGCTGCTGGAGGACCTGGACGCGCTGGACTGGCCCGAGGCCATCAAGCTGCAGCAGCGCAACTGGATCGGCCGCTCCGAGGGTGCCCGCGTCGACTTCCCCATCGACGGCGAGCGCATCACGGTCTTCACCACGCGCCCGGACACCCTGTTCGGCGCCACCTACATGGTCCTGGCGCCCGAGCACCCGCTGGTCGAGAAGTTCACCCCGGCCGCCTGGCCGGAGGGCACCCACGAGGTCTGGACCGGCGGTCACGCGACCCCGGCCGAGGCCGTCGCCGCCTACCGTGCCCAGGCCGCGTCCAAGTCCGACGTGGAGCGCCAGGCCGAGGCCAAGGACAAGACCGGCGTCTTCATCGGCGCCTACGCGACCAACCCGGTCAACGGCGAGCAGGTCCCGGTCTTCATCGCCGACTACGTGCTGATGGGCTACGGCACCGGCGCGATCATGGCCGTCCCGGCCGGTGACCAGCGCGACTTCGAGTTCGCGCGTGCCTTCGAGCTGCCGATCCACTGCATCGTCGAGCCGACCGACGGCCGCGGCACGGACACCGCCACGTGGGAGAACGCCTTCTCGTCGTACGACGCGAAGATCATCAACTCGTCGAACGACCAGGTCAGCCTGGACGGCCTGGGCGTCGCCGAGGCCAAGGCGCGCATCACGGAGTGGCTGGAGCGGGCCGGCGTCGGCGAGGGCACCGTCAACTTCCGGCTGCGCGACTGGCTGTTCAGCCGCCAGCGCTACTGGGGCGAGCCCTTCCCGATCGTCTACGACGAGGACGGCATCGCCCACGCGCTGCCCGAGTCGATGCTGCCGCTGGAGCTGCCCGAGGTCGAGGACTACAGCCCCCGCACCTTCGACCCGGACGACGCCGACACCCAGCCCGAGACGCCGCTGTCGCGCAACGAGGACTGGGTGAACGTCACGCTGGACCTGGGTGACGGCCGCGGCCCGCGCCCGTACCGGCGCGAGACCAACACCATGCCCAACTGGGCCGGTTCCTGCTGGTACGAACTGCGCTACCTGGACCCGCACAACTCCGAGAAGCTGGTCGACCCGGAGATCGAGCAGTACTGGATGGGCCCGCGCGAGGGCATGCCGCACGGCGGTGTCGACCTGTACGTCGGCGGCGCCGAGCACGCCGTGCTGCACCTGCTGTACGCGCGCTTCTGGTCCAAGGTCCTGTTCGACCTGGGTCACGTCTCCTCCGCCGAGCCGTTCCACAAGCTGTTCAACCAAGGCATGATCCAGGCCTACGTCTACCGTGACAGCCGGGGCATCGCCGTGCCGGCCGCCGAGGTGGAGGAGCGCGACGGCGCCTACTGGTACCAGGGCGAGAAGGTCTCCCGGCTGCTGGGCAAGATGGGCAAGTCCCTGAAGAACGCGGTCACTCCGGACGAGATCTGTGCCGAGTACGGAGCCGACACCCTGCGCCTGTACGAGATGGCCATGGGCCCGCTGGACGTCTCCCGGCCGTGGGACACGCGCGCGGTGGTCGGCCAGTTCCGCCTGCTGCAGCGGCTGTGGCGCAACATCGTCGACGAGGCCACCGGCGAGGTGACCGTGGCCGACACCGAACCGGACGAGGAGACGCTGCGTGCCCTGCACAAGGCGATCGACGGGGTCCGCGGCGACCTGGAGGGCATGCGCTTCAACACCGCCATCGCCAAGGTCACCGAGCTGAACAACCACCTGACCAAGGCGGGCGGTGCGGTGCCGCGCTCCGTCGCCGAGCCGCTGGTGCTGATGGTCGCGCCGCTGGCCCCGCACATCGCCGAGGAGCTGTGGCGCAAGCTGGGGCACACGGACTCGGTGGTGCACCGGGACTTCCCGGTGGCCGACCCGGCGTACGTCGTCGACGAGACCGTGACCTGTGTCGTGCAGATCAAGGGCAAGGTCAAGGCCCGCCTGGAGGTCGCTCCGTCGATCTCCGACGACGAGCTGGAGAAGGTCGCGCTGGCGGACGAGAAGGTCGTCGCCGCGCTGGGCGGCGCCGGGATCCGGAAGGTGATCGTGCGCGCGCCGAAGCTGGTGAACATCGTTCCGGCGTAGCAGGCAGGACGTGAGGGCCGCTCTCGGGGTGGTCCCCTACGGGCAGGTTCGGGGTTTTTCTGGAACTCCGGACCTGCTCGTTGCGTTTACCGTGGAAGAGCGACGCGAGGCGCCGTGACGTCCTGAGGAGGAGCCCTTGTGGAAGCAGTGATCGCAGTCTTCGCCCTGCTCTTCGTGCTCATTCTCGGGCTCGGGGCGTACGCCACCGTGAAAGCGGTCGGCGCCGCCAAGCGCGGCGTGGACCGTGGCATCACCCAGGCCCGCCGCACGGTCGAGGACCACACACTGCGCGCCAAGTCCTTCGCCCAGCCCGGCGCCGCGGGGGAACTCGCCCAGCTCCGGCTGAAGCTGCGCACCTCGATGCGCGCCACCCAGGAGGCCCTGCACGCGGCCGTCGCCGAGGACGAGTCCCTCAAGGAATCCCTCGGTCTCTTCGAGCGGCTCAGCGTGCACGGGCGGGAGCTGGACGACGAGCTCAAGCGACTGGAGTCCGAGCCGGACCGCGCCGCGCTCACCGAGCGCCTGCCCGGGCTGCGCGAGCGCACCGAACGCGTCACGCACTCCGCGGACTCACTGCGCTGGGCCGCCCGCGACCGGGCCCGTCGCTTCGCCGACGACGACCTGGACACCCTCAGCGCCCAGATCGACGTGGAGTCAGGCGCGCTCCGGCACTGGACGGCACCGGACCCGCAGCCCGTGCGGTCCGCATCCGCGCAGCAGCCGGCGCCTTCCCGGCAGCCGGGCTCACCCCCGCCGCCCGCGGCCTCCCCGTGGCCCGAGGCGCCCGCCGCCGACGCCGGCACGGCCGGGCAGACGTGGCAGGACGGCGCGCAGCCGGGCCCGGCACAGGAACCGGCACGGCCCGCCATCACGCCCCCGGGGCCGCGGCTGACCCACCCTTGGCAGAAGAAGCCCCGCCCCGAGAGCACCACTTGATCCGGCCACTCGTACCGCAGGCCGCGGGGGCCGGGCTGCCACATGAGCGCTACGGCAGGTAACCTCCAGCTCATGTCCCGCCATGTCGCGATCGTCACCGATTCAACGGCCTACCTGCCGACCCGGACGATGGAGCGTCACGGCATCACGGCGGTCCCCCTGACCGTGGTCCTCGGCGACCGGGCGCTGGAGGAGGGCACCGAGATCTCGACCCGCGCCCTCGCCCAGGCTTTGCAGAAGCGGCGCTCCGTGACAACCTCGCGGCCGGCTCCCGCACTCTTCGAGGAGACGTACCGCAAGGTCGCCGAGTCCGGCGCCACCGGCATCGTCTCCCTGCACCTCTCCGCGGAGCTCTCCGGTACCTACGACGCGGCCGTCGTGGCCGCGCGGCAGGCCCCGGTGCCGGTGCGGGTGGTCGACACGGGCATGATCGCGATGGCGCTCGGCTTCTGCGCGCTCTCCGCGGCGCAGGCCGCGGAGTCGGGCGGGACGGTCGACGAGGCCGTCACCGCCGCGGAGAAGCGGGCCGCGGGCACCTCCGCCTACTTCTACGTCGACACCCTCGACTACCTGCGGCGCGGCGGACGTATCGGTGCCGCGCAGGCGCTGCTGGGCTCGGCGCTCGCGGTGAAGCCGCTGCTGCAACTGGCCGACGGCCGTATCGAACCGCTGGAGAAGGTGCGGACCGCGTCCAAGGCGATCGCCCGCCTCGAGGAGATCGCGGCCGACCGTGCGGGCAGCGCCCAGGTCGATGTCGCCGTACACCATCTCGCCGCCCCGGACCGGGCGTCGGCTCTCGCCGACCGACTGCGGACCCGGGTGTCCGGGCTCGCCGATCTGCATGTCAGCGAGGTCGGCGCGGTGATCGGGGCGCACACGGGGCCCGGGCTGCTGGGGGTTGTCGTTTCGCCCCGGTGAACGTTGCTGTGCGGCGGCGTCCGCTCGTGTGAGTGGCGGAGTTTTCCACAACCGGGGTGTCGTCCCCGGGAATCGACCAAGATCATCGCGAGTGGGCCGAGGTGGCCGATCCTCGTCGCATGGCACTTCGATCACGTTCACGCACAGCGACCGCGACCAGTGGGCCGGGCCGTGGGCCGGCGTCCGACGGGCGCGTCCGTCACCACCGGCGCCCGCCGATCGCGCGCGGGCGGGCCCGGCAGCGTCAGGCCTCCGCGGAGGAACTGCGGCGGCGGGCGGGGGTGTTGTTCGACGACCACACCGGGCACGCGGGGTTTCCGCAGCGGGCCGAGCCGGGCGAACGGCCCCGGGGGCACCGGGAGTCGGGGCAGGGACCGCCGGGCTCTGCCGAGGAGGCAGGGAACCGGCGACGGGCCGGTGGTCACGGGACCGTCGTCCAGCCCGTGGACGTCCTCTCCGAGCCGTCCGTTCCCGAGCCCGTGGGTGTCCGTCCCGAGCCGGCCGTTCCCGAGCCCTTGGGCGTCCGTCCCGGGTCGGCCGATTTGCAGCCCGTGGGCGTTCTCGCCGAATCGGTGGGCGGGGGCGGCAGCACAGCGGGCGGCGCGTGGCGGGAGCGGGCCGGCCTGGTGGCGCGGGAGCGCATGCCGCTGTGGTTGCAGACCAGGTGCGGTCTGGAGCGACGGAGTGTGCTGGCCCTGACGGTGGTGCTCGTCGTGGCGGCGGCCTTCGCCGTGCAGCACTTCTGGACGGGACGGACGCAGTCCGTGAAGCCGCCGGAGGTGGTGCGGGCGGCCGTGCCGTACGGGGAGCGGCAGGAGAGCGGGCCGGACAGGGAGCAGCGGAACCCGGGCGGCGCCGGCACGTCCGCCGGGGCTTCGTCCGCCCCGGTGAGGACCGGGGCGGACGCGGGGGAGATCGTCGTGGACGTCGGCGGCAAGGTCCGGGACCCGGGGATCCACCGGCTGCCGCCCGGTTCGCGGGTGGCGGACGCGCTGCACGCGGCGGGCGGGGTGAAGCCGGGCACGAACACCGACGGGCTGAACCGTGCCCGGTTCCTCGTGGACGGCGAGCAGGTCATCGTCGGGGCACCGGCCCCCGCCGGCGGGCCGGGGGCGGGCGGTACGGCTCCCGGAGGCCCGGCCGGTGCCACCGGGAGCGCCGCCGGTGCCGCGGCGGGTGGGGCGGCCGTACCGGCGGCTCCGGTCTCCCTCAACACGGCCACCGCGGACCAGCTCGACACCCTGCCCGGCGTCGGCCCGGTGCTGGCGCAGCACATCATCGACTACCGCACCCAGCACGGCGGTTTCCGTTCCGTGGACGAACTGCGCGAGGTGAACGGCATCGGTGACCGCCGTTTCGCCGACCTGCGCGCCCTCGTACGGCCATGAGGAGCCTCCACGGTCCGCCTCCGCGACCGGACGAGGCCGCGGCCGGTTCCCGTCCCGCCCGGTCGTCCGTGCACGCCTCCTCCGGCACGCGTCTCGGCACCGCCCGGCCACGCCAGGAGGGCCCGGCGGACCTGCGGCTCGTGCCGCCCGCCCTCGCGGCCTGGGGCACGTCGGCCCTGGTCCTGGGCGCATCGCCGAAGTGGGCGGTGGGCCTCGTGGCCGGCTGTCTGGCAGCCGTCGGACTGCTGCTTGTGACCAGGCGGCACCGGGCTGCCCGGCACTGGCCCGCGCGGCACCGGGTCGCGTCGTGGCCGTGCGCCACGCTCGCCGCCGTGCTGCTGTGTGTCGCCGCGGCGGCCGCCTCGGCCGGGCTGCACGGGGCGGATCTTCGCCGCGGGCCCGTGCCGGGCCTGGCGCGGGCGTACGCGCCGGTGACCGCCGAGGCCGAGGTGACGTCCGACCCGCGGCTCACCCGGCCGAGGGTCAGGGGCGATCACGTGGCTCCGACGGCCGTGCTGATCGAGGCCGACGTGCGGCGCGTCCACGAGGCGGGCGGCACGGCGGTGATCACACGGGCACCCGTGCTGATGATCGTCGACGTGGTCCCGGCCCGGCCCGGCCGGGTGTCCGAGGGGCGGGGCCGGTCGCCGTGGCTCGGTCTGCTGCCGTCGACGCGGCTGCGGGTCAGCGGGCGGCTGGCCCCTGCGATGACCGGCGGCGACCGGGTCGCGGCGGTACTGCGGGTGCGGGACCGGGACGAACCGCACGTGGTGGGGGAGCCCTCGGGACCGCAGCGGTTCGCCGGACGGTTGCGTGCCGGGCTGCGGCAGGCGACCGACGGGCTGCCGGCGGACGCCAGGGCGCTGCTGCCGGGCCTCGTGGTCGGGGACACCTCGCGGGTCACACCGGAGCTGGAGGAGGCCTTCGAGGAGACCGACCTCACGCACACCCTGGCCGTGTCCGGGGCCAACTTCACGATCCTGCTCGCGCTGCTCCTCGGACCGCCGGGCCTGGCGCAGCACGTCGAGCGGCGGGGGCTCGCGCCTCGGCTCGGTATCTCCCTGCGCGGGACGGCGGTGCTCGGGGGTGTGCTCTCGCTCGGATTCGTCGTGGTGTGCAGACCGGACCCCAGCGTGGTGCGGGCCGCGGCCTGCGGAGCGGTGGCACTGCTCGCCCTGGCGACCGGCCGCCGGAGGTCGATGATCCCGGCACTGGCCACGGCGGTACTGCTGCTGGTGCTGTACGACCCGTGGCTGGCGCGCAGTTACGGCTTCCTGCTGTCGGTCGTCGCGACCGGCGCCCTGCTCACGCTCGCGCCGCGCTGGAGTGCCGGGCTGCGGCGGCGCGGGGTGCCGCCGAGGTGGGCCGAGGCCCTGGGTGCGGCCGCTGCCGCGCAGGCGCTGTGCGCGCCCGTCGTCGCCGTGCTGTCGGCGCGGGTCAGTGTGGTGGCAGTGCCGTGCAATCTGCTCGCGGAGTTCGCGATCGCGCCGGCGACCGTGCTGGGGTTCGCGGCACTGGCGACGGCGCCGGTGGCGATGCCGGTGGCCAAGGCGCTGGCGTGGTGCGCGCACTGGCCCGCCGCGTGGATCGCGCGGATCGCCCGGGCCGGGGCGGCGCTGCCGGGCGGGGGAGTGGACTGGCCGGGCAGCTGGACGGGTGCGGCGCTGCTCCTCGCCGTGATCCTGGCCCTGGTGCTCGTGGGGCGGCGGCTGCTCGGACATCCCTGGTGGTGCGGGCTGTGCGGAGTGCTGCTGGCTCTGGTGGTGGTGCAGCCGCCCCCGTTGACCCGGGTGGTCACGGGCTGGCCGCCGCCGGGCTGGCGGCTGGTGATGTGCGACGTGGGGCAGGGCGACGCACTGGTGCTCGCGGCGGGCGAGGGGGCCGGCGTGGTGGTGGACGCGGGGCCCGACCCGCAGCTCGTCGACCACTGTCTGCGCTCACTGGGCATCAGCAGGATTCCCCTGGTCGTGCTCACCCACTTCCACGCCGATCACGTGGCGGGCCTGCCGGGGGTGCTGCGTGGACGGGCGGTGGGCGCGATCGAGACGACGGGCTTCGAAGAACCGGCCGACCAGGCCGCGTTCGTACGGAGGCTGGCGGCGGCGCGGCGGATTCCCATGACCACGGCAGCGGTCGGGGAGCAGCGGCGGGCGGGGGAGTTGTCCTGGCAGGTGGTCTGGCCGCCCCCGAGCCCACCGCCGGACTCGTCGCCGGGCACGCCACCCGGGGCGCCTCCGGGGGTGCCTCCCGGGGTGCTTCCGGCCCACCCGGTGCCGGAGGGGCCGAACGACGCCAGTGTCGCCCTGCTGGTCCGCACGGCCGGCCTGCGCCTGCTCCTCCTCGGCGATCTGGAGCCCCCGGCGCAGCGGGCGCTGGCACGCTCGCCTGCGGCCGAAGCGCTGGAGGGTGTCGACGTGCTGAAGGTCGCCCACCACGGCTCGGCCTACCAGGACCCGGACCTCATAAGCCGAGTGGCCCCGCGGCTCGCGCTCATCTCCTGCGGTGCGGACAACTCGTACGGGCATCCGGCGCCCGGCACCGTGGCGGCGCTGCGCGCCGGGGGCGCGGCGGTGCTGCGGACGGACCGGGACGGCGCGCTCGCGGTCACCGGAGGGGGCGGTGAGCTGAAGGTGGCGCGAGACTGAGGGCATGAACTCAGCACAGGTTGATGCCTATCTGCGCCGACTGGGAGTCGAGCACCCGGCGTGGCCCACCGTCGACGCGCTGCGCGAACTGCACCTGCGGCACCTGCGGACCGTGCCGTTCGAGAACCTCTCGATCCATCTGGGCGAGGAGATCGTGCTGGAGGAGAAGCGGTTGCTGGACAAGGTGGTGGGCGCGCGACGGGGCGGGTTCTGCTACGAACTCAACGGCTCCTTCGGGGCGTTGCTCGCGGCGCTGGGGTACGACGTGGCGCTGCTGGCGGCGCGCGTGTACGGGGACGAGGGACAGCTCGGGATCCCGTACGACCATCTCGCGCTGCGGGTGCGGACGGTGGACGGGGGCGACTGGCTGGCCGACGTCGGGTTCGGGGCGCACAGCCACCTTCCGCTGGCGTTCGGGGACCGGGGGGAACAGGAGGATCCGGGAGGCAGGTTCCGGATCGTGGAGGCGGGGCCGGACGCGGCCGGGGTGCGCGGCGGGCACGGCACGGTGGAGGCGGCGGACCTGGACGTGTTCCGGGACGGCCGGCCGCAGTACCGCCTGGAGGTGCGCCCGCGGGCGCTCGGCGACTTCGTGGCGGGGGCGTGGTGGCACAGCACGTCGCCGGTGTCGCACTTCACGCGGTCACTGGTCTGTTCCCGGGTGACCGAGGAGGGAGGACGGATCACGCTCAGCGGGCGGCGGTTCACGGTGACGGCGGCCGACGGAACGCGGGAGGAGAGGGAACTGGAGACGGACGAGGAGGTACTCGGGGCGTACCGGGAGCGGTTCGGGATCGAGCTCGACACGGTGCCGGTGCGGCGGAATCCCGCGTAGAAGTCAATTCAGGCCACACGGGGCCTACTCGTGCGTAGTACCTGCACATGTGCTGGATTCCCGTGATGTGGTCCCGTGTTGCCTCGAAAGCCTCAACGGTGGTCGAATGCGTCTTCGGCAGCGTGTGATCGACAGTGATCAACAGGCGATTTCGAGTCACGCAGAGGAGCCGTGGATGATCGGCCGCTGGCGGGGAAGCCGCACCGACCGGGTGCAACGGACGAGTCCACTGGCGGCGGTGCCGACACCGCCGAGCGCGGGGGTGCTGGCCTGCCGGGTGCTGGATCCCGTCAACGAGCCCGTCAGACACGCGGAGTTCGCGGTCACGGACGCCGTGGGGCGCATGGTCGTCAGCGGCGGAGCGGATCCCTACGGGTCGTTCGTGACGACGGTGCCCGCGGGGGAGTACCGGCTCGCGGTGTCGGCGGAGGGGTACACGCCCTACCGGGCGACGACGCGGGTCGCGGAGAACACGCTCGCCTCGCTCGGCGACGTGACGCTGCAGGTGGCCCGGCCGCCGGAGCTTCCCGACGCCGGTGACTGGGAGATCGAGTCGGCGCACTCCTCGATCGGCTTCACCGCGCGGCACATCGGGATGGCCCGTATCCACGGACGGTTCAAGTCGTTCGCGGGAGTCATACGGGTCGCCGACCCGGTGGAGCGGTCGGCGATGCACGTGGTGATCGACGCGGCGTCCATCGACACCGACATGCGGATGCGGGACGACCACCTGCGCTCGGCGGACTTCCTGGACGTCGAGCGGTTCCCGACGCTGGAGTTCTACAGCGACCGGTTCGTGCACAAGGGCGGGAACCGGTGGGCGGTGACGGGGGCGCTGTCGCTGCACGGTGTGACGCGGACGGTCACGCTGGACACGGAGTACCTGGGGCTGGGCAACGGCATGGAGGGCGAGGTACGGGCGGCCTGCCGGGCCACGACCGAGCTGCACCGGGACGACTTCACGGTGAGCTGGCAGACCATGCTCGCCCGGGGTATCGCGGTGGTGGGGCCGAGCATCAGGGTCGATCTCGATGTGCAGGTCGTCCGCAAGGGCTGAGCGGCCGGCCCGCGACGCGGTGTCGGACAATGTCGGGCGTGAGTGATGTGCGACATGTGCTGGTGCTGCCCGACCGTGACGCCGCGGAAGAGGTCGTGGAGGCGCTGCGGGAGCGGTTCGGGGTCGTCGAGGAGCCGCAGCTGGTGCGGGACGCCCTGGCCGGGGAGGACGACGCGGAGGACGCGCAGTGGCTGGTCGTCCTGCGCGACGAGGACGAGCGGCTGGACCCCGGCGAGCTGGACGGGCTGGCCGGCGAGTGGGAGGGCTGGCGGGAGGAACCGTAGGCACCCGGGCTGCCGTGGCGCGTACGGCCTTCCGGCGCGTCCGCCCGCCCGCATCCTCCGCCCCCGGATGCCTCCATGGGTGTACGCACCGGTCCGTCGGGACCCGATGTCAGTGGTGCGTGGGATGCTTGGGGCGATGGCCAGGAAGACTGCGAATGACGACCCTCTCGCCCCGGTGACGCTCGCCGTGGGCCAGGAGGAGCTGCTCCTCGACCGTGCCGTGCAGGAGGTGGTGGCCGCGGCGAGGGCCTCCGACGCCGACACGGACGTACGGGACCTGACCCCGGACCAGCTGCAGCCGGGCACGCTCGCCGAGCTGACGAGTCCCTCGCTCTTCGCGGAGCGCAAGGTCGTGGTCGTCCGCAGTGCGCAGGATCTGTCCGCCGACACCGTCAAGGACGTGAAGGCGTACCTCGGCGCTCCGGCCGAGGAGATCACCCTCGTGCTGCTGCACGCCGGCGGGGCGAAGGGCAAGGGACTGCTCGACGCGGCACGCAAGGCGGGGGCGCGCGAGGTGGCCTGCCCGAAGATGACGAAGCCGGCGGACCGGCTGGCGTTCGTGCGGGGCGAGTTCAGGACGGCCGGGAGATCCGCCACTCCGGAGGCGTGCCAGGCGCTCGTCGACGCGATCGGCAGCGATCTGCGGGAGCTGGCCTCGGCGGTGTCGCAGCTGGTCGCGGACGTCGAGGGGACGATCGACGAGGCGGTCGTCGGGCGGTACTACACGGGGCGGGCCGAGGCGTCGAGCTTCACGGTCGCCGACCGGGCGGTCGAGGGGCGGGCCGCGGAGGCCCTGGAGGCGTTGCGCTGGTCGCTGGCGACGGGGGTCGCGCCGGTGCTGATCACGAGCGCGCTCGCGCAGGGCGTCCGGGCGATCGGGAAGCTGTCGTCCGCGCGCGGGGGGCGACCGGCGGATCTGGCGCGGGAGCTGGGCATGCCGCCGTGGAAGATCGACCGGGTGCGCCAGCAGATGCGGGGCTGGACTCCGGACGGGGTGTCGGTCGCCCTGCGGGCCGTGGCCGAGGCGGACGCGGGGGTGAAGGGCGGGGGCGACGACCCCGAGTACGCCCTGGAGAAGGCCGTGGTCACCATCGCCCGGGCGGCCCGCTCCAGGGGGCGGTCCTAGCCGAACCCGAGTGGTCCGCTCCGGACACCGCCCCGAGCTCCGGCCCAGAGCCGCGGCCGCTTCTCTGCGGAGCGGGTCAGGCCGTCAGAAGACCGGCTCACCCATCCCCAGCAGGTTCCCCTCGCTGTCGTGGAACCAGGCGCCCCGTTCACCCTGCGCGCCCTTGCTCGGGTAGTTGCCCTCGACCTCGGCGATGCCGTTCCGGGTGCGGAAGCCGGGGGCGTCGACCTCCTCGAACACCACGCCGCGCCGCTTCAGCCCGGCGACCGCCGCCTCGATGTCCTCGACCTCCAACGCCATCTGCGTGAAGGTGCCGGGCGAGGTTCCCGTCGACCGGAACAGTACGAACTCCGCGCCGCCGCACCGGTAGAGCAGCCCACCGGGGCGTTCGTCCACGGGGTCCAGACCGAGTTTCTCCGAGTAGAAGCGCCGCGCCCGCTCCAGGTCCTGGGCGGGGAGCCTGGTCGCCACGCGGACCAGGACCGGCGCGTCGGTGTCGTGTGCGTCCATGTCTCCACTGTGCCGTGATCGAGTCGCCCTCCTCCTGACGAAGAGGAGAATCGGGTGTATCAGCCGTACGTCGCCGAGCGACGGAGAGGTGGCGAGGGTCATGGCTGAACACCCGCACGCAGCGCTGGTCCGCAAGGGATTCGAGGCCTTCTCGCGCGGTGACATGGACACTCTGCGCGAATTGATAGCGGGGGACGCCACCCACCACGTGCCCGGCGATCACCCGTTGTCGGGCGACTTCAAAGGGGTGGACTCGATCATCGAGATGTACGAGCGGCTCGGCGCGGAGACGCACGGGACGATGCGCGCCGACCTGATCGGCGTCGCCGTCGACGGCCGCGGTCACGCGGTCGGCATGACCCGCTTCACGGCCGAGCGCCACGGCAAGAGCCTCGACGACACCGGCTGCATCGTCTTCCGGATCGTCGGCGACAAGGTCACCGATCTCGACGAATGCGTCGAGGACATCGACAGGAACAACGAGTTCTGGTCCTGAACAGGCCGAAGGCCCCGCCGGCCGCTCTGGGGAAGAGCGGAGGGCGGGGCCTTCGGTTCGAGCTGCTGGATCCGCGCCCGCGTGGCGAACGCAGGCCGCGCGCGGATCCGAGGGGTGCCGGACGGGAGCGGATGAGAGAGGGCCCGCTCGATTCCCTCCGGCGTCACATCAGATGTCAGCCCTTGAGCGCGTCGACCTTCGAAGCCAGCGCCGACTTCTTGTTGGCGGCCTGGTTCTTGTGGATGACGCCCTTGGAGACGGCCTTGTCGAGCTGACGCGCGGCGACGCGCTGGTACTCGGTGGCCTTCTCGACGTCACCCGCGGCAGCAGCCTCACGGGCCTTGCGGATCGCGGTCTTGAGGGAGGACTTGACGGCCTTGTTGCGCAGCCGCGCCTTCTCGTTGGTCTTGATCCGCTTGATCTGGGACTTGATGTTCGCCACGAATGAGCCTTCTCAGGTTCTGGCACGAGGCCGCACGGACACCGCACGATCCCGCACCGGGTGATTTCTTGAGGTCGTGCCTCCTGCGAGAGGGCATGAGGCACAGCCACCCAGGGTACCAGCGGCCCCTTCCACGGCCCAAACCCGTCCATGGTCCCCACCCGTGGGACCATGGAGGCTACGTATCGATCCGACCCGAGACCGCAGACACTGCGGACGCCTCAAGAATCAGGACCCTGCGTGCCCGCGATCCCCAGCCACGTGCCCGAGCCGAGCCGTACCGACCCGGCTCTGATCCGCAACTTCTGCATCATCGCGCACATCGACCACGGCAAGTCCACGCTCGCCGACCGGATGCTCCAGCTGACCGGAGTGGTCGAGCAGCGGCAGATGCGCGCCCAGTACCTCGACCGCATGGACATCGAGCGCGAGCGTGGCATCACGATCAAGTCACAGGCGGTGCGTCTGCCGTGGGCCCCGACCCACGACAAGAACGACACGCACATCCTGAACATGATCGACACCCCCGGGCACGTCGACTTCACCTACGAGGTCTCCCGGTCGCTCGCCGCGTGCGAGGGGACCATCCTCCTGGTCGACGCCGCCCAGGGCATCGAGGCGCAGACCCTCGCCAACCTCTACCTGGCGATGGAGAACGACCTCACGATCATCCCCGTGCTCAACAAGATCGACCTGCCCGCCGCGCAGCCCGAGAAGTTCTCCGAGGAGCTCGCCAACCTGGTCGGGTGCGACCCCGAGGACGTGCTCAAGGTGTCGGCCAAGACGGGCCTGGGCGTCGAGGCGCTGCTGGACAAGGTCGTCGCGGAGATCCCCGCGCCGGTCGGTGTCGCGGACGCCCCCGCCCGCGCGATGATCTTCGACTCGGTCTACGACTCCTACCGCGGTGTCGTGACGTACGTCCGTGTCATCGACGGCCAGCTCAACAAGCGTGAGCGGATCCGGATGATGTCCACCGGAGCCACGCACGAGCTGCTGGAGATCGGCACCAACTCGCCGGAGATGCTGGCGGCCGACGGTCTCGGCGTCGGCGAGGTGGGGTATCTGATCACCGGTGTGAAGGACGTCCGCCAGTCCAAGGTCGGTGACACCGTCACCAGCCAGCACAAGGGTGCCGAGGAGCCGCTCGGCGGCTACAAGGACCCCAAGCCCATGGTCTTCTCGGGCCTGTATCCGCTGGACGGCTCGGACTACCCGGAGCTGCGCGAGGCCCTGGACAAGCTCCAGCTCAACGATGCCGCGCTGGTCTACGAGCCGGAGACCTCCGCCGCCCTCGGCTTCGGCTTCCGCGTCGGCTTCCTCGGCCTGCTGCACCTGGACGTGATCCGCGAGCGGCTGGAGCGCGAGTTCGGCCTCGACCTCATCGCCACCGCGCCGAACGTGGTCTACCGCGTCCTCATGGAGGACGGCACCGAGCACACCGTCACCAACCCGAGCGAGTTCCCCGAGGGCAAGATCTCGGAGGTCTACGAGCCGGTGGTGCGGGCCACCATCCTGGCGCCCAGCGAGTTCATCGGCTCGATCATGGAGCTGTGCCAGACCCGGCGGGGTGTCCTGCTCGGCATGGACTACCTCTCCGAGGACCGGGTCGAGATCCGCTACACCCTGCCGCTCGCCGAGATCGTCTTCGACTTCTTCGACCAGCTGAAGTCCAAGACCCGCGGCTACGCCTCGCTGGACTACGAGCCCACCGGCGAGCAGACCTCCAGCCTGGTCAAGGTCGACATCCTGCTGCACGGCGACAAGGTCGACGCCTTCTCGGCGATCACCCACAAGGACCAGGCGTACGCGTACGGCGTGCGGCTCGTCGCCAAGCTCAAGGAGCTCATCCCGCGGCAGGCCTTCGAGGTGCCGGTCCAGGCGGCCATCGGCTCCCGGGTCATCGCCCGCGAGACCATCCGCGCCATCCGCAAGGACGTCCTCGCCAAGTGCTACGGCGGTGACATCTCCCGTAAGCGGAAGCTGCTGGAGAAGCAGAAGGAGGGCAAGAAGCGGATGAAGATGGTGGGTTCCGTAGAGGTTCCGCAGGAGGCCTTCATCGCCGTCCTGTCGAGCGATGACAGTGCGGGGTCGGGCAAGGGCAAGAAGTAATCACGGATTACCGCGGGTTACACCGCAATCCGGGTTGAACAGGGGCTCGTCGTGCGAAAGTGCGGCGGGCCCTTGTGCGCTCGTGGGGTAGCTCTCTGTACGAAGTGACAGGCCGCGGCCCCTTACGCGGGGGCCGGTCGCCCTCTACTCTGATCCCTGCTCGATAGTTACTCACGAGTTAAACAACGGGCGTGACCTGCATCTCGTGAGTGCCACCCAGCCGCACCTGAGCCAGCCGCACCGTCGCGGGCCCCGGAGGATGTCGTGAGCGACACACAGACCCTGATCGAGAACCGTCCGCCGTCCGTGGCGGGCCTCTTCCTGGAGCGCGTGGCGGCCACGCCGGACGCCGAGGCTTATCGGTATCCGGTCCCGTCCGCGGGCCAGGGGCCCGACGACTGGAAGTCGCTGACCTGGGCGCAGGCCGCCGAGCGGGTCTACGCCATCGCGGCGGGCCTCATCGAGCTGGGCGTGCAGCCCGAGCAGCGCGTCGCCCTGGCCGCCGGCACCCGGATCGAGTGGATCCTCGCCGACCTCGGCATCATGTGCGCCGGCGCGGCCACCACCACCGTGTATCCGCAGACCAACGCCGACGAGTCCGCGTACATCCTTTCGGACTCCGAGAGCCGGGTGCTGATCGCGGAGAACGCCGGCCAGCTGGCCAAGGCCGTGGAGAAGCGCGCCGAGCTGCCCGAGCTGACGCACGTCGTGGTGATCGACGGGACCGGCGTGGAGACCGCCGACTGGATCCTCACCCTGGACGAGCTGGAGAAGCGCGGCGCGGCCAGGCTGGAGAAGGATCCCGACCTGATCAAGGAGCGGGTCGGCGCGATCACCAAGGACCAGCTCGCCACCCTCATCTACACCTCCGGCACCACCGGCCGGCCCAAGGGCGTGCGCCTGCCGCACGACAACTGGTCGTACATGGCGAAGGCGATCGCCGCGACCGGGCTGGTCAGCGGGGAGGACGTGCAGTACCTGTGGCTGCCCCTCGCCCACGTCTTCGGCAAGGTGCTCACCTCGGGCCAGATCGAGGTCGGGCACGTCACCGCCGTGGACGGCCGGGTCGACAAGATCATCGAGAACCTGCCGGTGGTCCAGCCGACGTACATGGCGGCGGTACCGCGCATCTTCGAGAAGGTCTACAACGGCGTGGCGGCGAAGGCCCGCGCGGGCGGCGGCGCCAAGTACAAGATCTTCCAGTGGGCGTCCGAGGTGGCCCGCGAGTACGCCAAGGTCGCCCAGGACAACTTCCGGCGGACCGGCACGGCGTCCGTGCCGTTCGGGCTGGGCGCGAAGCACAAGGTCGCCGACGCGCTGGTGTTCGCCAAGATCCGCGAGGCCTTCGGCGGGAACCTGCGGGCCTGCGTCTCCGGCTCCGCCGCCCTCGCGCCGGAGATCGGCTACTTCTTCTCGGGTGCCGGCATTCACATCCTGGAGGGCTACGGCCTGACGGAGTCCTCGGCGGCGTCCTTCGTGAACCCGGGCGAGGCCTACCGCACGGGCACGGTCGGCAAGCCGCTGCCCGGCACGGAGGTGCGGATCGCGGACGACGGGGAGATCCTGCTGCGCGGCCCGGGCATCATGGAGGGCTACCACAAGCTGCCCGAGAAGACCGCCGAGGTGCTGGAGCCGGACGGCTGGTTCCACACCGGGGACATCGGTGAGCTGTCGCCCGACGGCTACCTGCGGATCACCGACCGCAAGAAGGACCTCATCAAGACCTCGGGCGGCAAGTACATCGCCCCCGCGGAGGTCGAGGGACAGTTCAAGGCGGTGTGCCCGTACGTCTCCAACATCCTGGTGCACGGGGCCGACCGGAACTTCTGCACGGCGCTGATCGCGCTCGACGAGGTTGCCATCACCGACTGGGCCAAGGACAACGGGCTGGAGGGGAAGCCGTACGCGGAGATCGTCGCTTCGCCGGTCACGGTGGAGATGGTCGACGGGTACGTGAAGCAGCTCAACGAGGGGCTGCAGCGGTGGCAGACCATCAAGAAGTTCCGGCTGCTGCCGCGGGACCTCGATGTCGAGCACGGTGAGATCACGCCGAGTCTGAAGCTGAAGCGGCCCGTTGTGGAGCGGGAGTACAAGCACCTGATCGAGGAGATGTACGAGGGCTCTCGCGAGGCGTAGGGGGCTGCGGGGGCTGTGGGGCGGCCGCGGGTTGGCCGCGGCCTGTCGCGCAGTACCCCGCGCTCCTAAGGAACCTGCTCCACCCGGCGTTTGAGGTCCTTGATCTCTGCGCGCAGGCGTTCCACCTCTCTGCCTTTGCGGTAGAGATCCAGGAAGACGCTGACCTTCGCCCGGAGGACCCACGGGTCGAAGGGCTTGGTCACGTAGTCGGCGGCGCCGGTCGCGTAGCCGCGGAAGGCGTAGCCGGAGTCGTCGTCCGCGCCGGTGAGGAAGATGATCGGGACGTCGCGGGTCTGGTCGAGGCGTTTGATGTGGGCGGCCGTCTCGAAGCCGTCCATGCCGGGCATGCGGATGTCGAGCAGCACCAGGGCGATCGGCTGCCGCAGCAGGGCCTTCATCGCCTCCTCGCCCGAACGGGCCCGCACCAGGGGCTCGTTCAAGGACGCCAGGACGGCCTCCAGGGCGGTCAGGTTGTCCTCCATGTCGTCCACGAGGAGGATTCCGGCGCGTTCGGGGTGGGTGGCGGTGCCGCTCATGCTTCTTCTTCCGTGCCCTCGGGTTCCAGTAGTGCGCACACGACCGTCAGCAGGCCGTCGATGTCCACCGGCTTGGGTACGTAGTCGTTGGCGCCGCGGGCGATGGATTTCTCCCGGTCGCCGGGCATCGCCTTGGCGGTCAGGGCCACGATCGGCAGGCCCGACCAGCGGGGTGTGCGGCGGATCGCGGAGATGGTCTCGTAGCCGTCCATCTCCGGCATCATGATGTCCATCAGGACCAGTTCGACGTCACCGCTGCGCTCCAGCGTCTCGATGCCCTCGCGGCCGTTCTCCGCGTAGAGCACGGTCATGCCGACCCGGCCCAGGACATGGGTGAGGGCGAAGACGTTGCGGATGTCGTCGTCGACGATGAGCACCCGCCGCCCGGCGAGGATCCGGCCCGGCCGGCCGGACGTCCAGGTCTCCAGCTTCGTCGGCGACGGCCAGCTGTCGTCCGCGTCGTGCGCGACCGGGAAGGGCGCGGCGGCGGGCTGGAGCGGCAGGGGCAGGTCGGCGCGCTCCTCGGGCACGGGTGCGGGCGCGGTGTGGCCGGGGCTGACGACCGGCACGTACAGGGTGAACGTCGAACCCTTTCCGGGTTCGCTCTCGGCGACGATCCGCCCGCCGAGCAGGCCCGCGATCTCCCGGCTGATGGACAGGCCGAGCCCGGTGCCGCCGTACTTGCGGTTGGTGGTGCCGTCGGCCTGTGCGAACGCCTCGAAGATCACCGGGAGTTTCTCCGGCGCGATCCCGATGCCGGTGTCGGACACGGCGAAGGCGATGACGTCGTCGGTGTCCCGGACGACCCCGCTCTCGGCTTGACCCGGGCGGACCGGCCCCCGTCGGTGCTCGGCGTCCTGCACCCGGCCCACCCGCAGCTCGACCTTGCCGGACGCGGTGAACTTGATCGCGTTGGACAGCAGGTTGCGCAGGATCTGCTGGAGCCGCTGCTCGTCCGAGTACATCTCGCGCGGTACGCCCTCGGCGACCGCCACCTCGAAGGCGAGCCCCCGGTCGAGGGTGAGGGGGCGGAAGGTGGCGTGGACGTAGTCGAGCAGCTTGATGAGCGGCAGCCGCTTGGGGCGTACGTCCATCCGGCCGGCCTCGATCTTCGACAGGTCCAGGATGTCGTTGATCAGCTGCAGGAGGTCGGAGCCCGAGCGGTGGATGGTCGTCGCGAACTGCACCTCCTGGTCGGAGAGATGGCCGTCCGGGTTGTCGGAGAGCAGCCGGGCCAGGATGAGCAGCGAGTTCAGCGGGGTGCGCAGCTCGTGCGACATGTTCGCGAGGAACTCGGACTTGTACTGGGAGGACGTGGCCAGCAGGGCTGCCTTCTCCTCCAGTTCGGCGTTGGAGCGCTGCAACTCGCCCTGCTGTTTCTGCAGTTCGTCCGAACGCTCCTGGAGCTGCATGGCCAGGCGCTGGGACTCGCCGAGCAGGGACTCCGTGCGGGAGTTGGCGATGATCGTGTTGATGGCGACGCCGATGGTGTTGACGAACTGGTCGAAGAACGCCAGGTGCACATCGGAGAAGCGGGAGAACGAGGCGAGCTCGATGACGCCGAGGAGCTTGTCCTCGAAGAGGATCGGAATGATGACGATCGTGGTCGGAGCCGCCTCACCCAGACCGCTGTTGATCTTGATGTAGTCGGGCGGGGCGCCCTCCACCAGTATCCGCTTCTTCTCCCGGGCCGCCTGCGCGACCAGGCCGTGCACCGGCAGCCCGCCGGTCTCCACGGTCGCGTCCTGGGCGGCTCCGTACCCCGCGATGAAGGCCAGGCCCTTGGAGGGAGCCGTCGCTCCGGCCTCTTCCGGGTCGGCCAGGTAGAACGCGCCGTACTGGGCGTTCACCAGGGGCGTCAGCTCGCGGAGTATCAGGTCGGCGACCTCCATCAGGTCCCGGTGGCCCTGCATCAGGGCGGCGAGCCGGGCCAGGTTGGACTCCAGCCAGTCCTTCGCGCGGGTCGTCTCGCGCAGGTTGGCCACCATCAGGTTGATGTTGTCCTTCAGCTCGGCGACCTCGCCCTGCGTCTCCACGGTGATCGAGCGGGACATGTCGCCCTGGGCCACCGCGGAGGCGACCTCCGCGATCGCGCGGACCTGGGTGGTGAGGTTGGACGCGAGTTCGTTGACGTTGGTCGTCAGGCGCTTCCACGTGCCGTAGACGCCCTCGACCCGGGCCTGGCCGCCGAGCCGGCCCTCGCTGCCGACCTCGCGGGCCACGCGCGTGACCTCCGAGGAGAAGGAGGACAGCGTGTCGACCATGGTGTTGATGGTGGTCTTCAGCTCCAGGATCTCGCCGCGCGCGTCCACGTCGATCTTCCGGGACAGGTCGCCCTGCGCCACGGCCGTCGCGACCTGGGCGATGTTGCGCACCTGGGAGGTGAGGTTGTCGGCCATGTAGTTGACGTTGTCCGTCAGGTCCCGCCAGACGCCCGAGACGCCCAGCACCTGGGCCCGGCCGCCGAGCCGGCCGTCGGTGCCGACCTCGCGGGCCACCCGCGTCACCTCGTCGGCGAAGGCGCGCAGTTGCTCCACCATCGTGTTGACGGTGTCCTTCAGTTCGAGGATCTCGCCGCGCGCGTCGACCGTGATCTTCTTCGACAGGTCGCCGTTGGCGACGGCGGTGGTGACCTGGGCGATGTTGCGGACCTGCGAGGTCAGGTTCAGCGCCATGAAGTTGACGTTGTCGGTGAGGTCCTTCCAGACGCCGGACACGCCTCGCACCTGGGCCTGGCCGCCGAGGTTTCCCTCGGTGCCGACCTCGCGGGCCACCCTCGTCACCTCGTCGGCGAAGGCGGACAGCTGGTCGACCATGGTGTTGATCGTGGACTTCAGCTCCAGGATCTCGCCCTTGGCCTCCACCGTGATCTTCTTGCCGAGGTCGCCCTGCGCGACGGCCGTGGAGACCAGGGCGATGTTGCGCACCTGGGAGGTGAGGTTGTCGGCCATGAAGTTGACGTTGTCGGTGAGGTCCTTCCAGACGCCGGACACGCCCCGCACCTGGGCCCGGCCGCCGAGGTTTCCTTCGGTGCCGACCTCGCGGGCCACCCTCGTCACTTCGTCGGCGAAGGCGGACAGCTGGTCGACCATGGTGTTGATGGTCGACTTGAGCTCGAGGATCTCGCCCTTCGCGTCGACCGTGATCTTCTGGGACAGGTCGCCGTTGGCGACGGCGGTGGTGACCTGGGCGATGTTGCGGACCTGCGAGGTCAGGTTCGACGCCATGAAGTTGACGTTGTCGGTGAGGTCCTTCCAGACGCCGGACACGCCCCGCACCTGGGCCCGGCCGCCCAACTGGCCCTCGGTGCCGACCTCGCGGGCCACCCTCGTCACTTCGTCGGCGAAGGCGGACAGCTGGTCGACCATCGTGTTGACGGTCAGCTTCAGTTCCAGCAGCTCGCCGGTCGCCTCCACGGTCACCGTGCGGGTCAGGTCGCCGCGCGCCACCGCGGTCGTCACCGCCGCGATGTCCCGAACCTGGGCCGTCAGCCGGGACGCCATCGTGTTGACGGCCTCCGTCACGTCCCGCCAACTGCCCGACAGCCCCTGCACCTTGGCGCGGCCACCGAGCCGGCCCTCGGTGCCGACCTCGCGGGCCACCCGCGTCACCTCGCCGGTGAACAGGGACAGCTGGTCCACCATCTTGTTCACGGCCCGGCCCAGGCGGCGCAGATCGCCGCGTAACTGCCGTGTCCCGTCGTGCAGATCGACGCGTTGGGTCAGATCGCCGCCGGCCACCGCGTCCAGCACGCGCGTGGCGTTCGCCGCCGGGGCGACCAGGGCGTCGAGCAACTGGTTCACGTCGTCGATCCGGGACGTCCACAGACCCTGGCCCGGGCTGGCCGAGAGCCGCTCGTCGAGTCGGCCGTACCGCACCAGCTCCCGTCTGACGCGCCGCACCTCGGAGGTGAAGTGCATGCTGCGGTCCATGATCTGGTTGAAGACCGCGGTGAGTTCGGCCACCATGCCGTGGCCGGATTCCGGCACCTTGGTGAAGTCGCCGTCCCGGGCCGCCGTCATGGCGGCGAGCAGTGGACGCAGATCGGATGCACGAATCTGACCGTCTTCGTGCCGGTCTTCGACCACAGGAGTAGCACTGTTATCACTCATGGCGGCCCACTTCGGTAACTCGGCGCTTATGGGCGTGGCCAGTCTGTCACTCTGTCGGCATCGACTGTGGCGTATTCGTACGAACTGCCCGGGGAGCTGTCCATGGGGGCCATTCCGACGCAACGGGAGACCGTCTCCCGTGCCTCAGAAGCGCCTGAACCCGCTGGGGAGACGCCCGTGCCCGTCCAGGAGGGGCCCGTTTCCGAGGGGCCCGCACCGTCCGGGACCGCCGTCGAGGCGCCCGGGCCGGAGCGCGCGCGGGCGCACGCGACCCTGCCCGGCAGCTCCCTCGCCCCGGGCGCCGCCCGCGCCCTGGTGCGCGCGGCCCTCACCGAGTGGACCGGACTCGGCCTGCCCGGCGCCGAGTTCCTCACCGACCGCCTGGCCGACGACGCCACGCTCGTCGTCAGCGAACTCGTCACCAACGCCGTCGTGCACGCCGGCACCGACGTCGAGATGGAGTGCCGGCTGGAGGGCGACGCCCCCGGCACGGCCGCGGTCGTCGTCGAGGTCTCCGACCACCACCCCTCCCGTGCCCCGCGCGGCAGTGAGCCGGAGACACCGCACGACACCCCCGAGTACGGGCGGGGGCTCCGACTCGTCGGCGCGCTCTCCGAGGCGTGGGGCGTCACGTACCGCACGGGCCGCAAGACCGTGTGGGCCCGGCTGCCCGCCGGGGGGAGCGAAGCGGGCGACCAGATCGAGGCGTACGCCGGGGAGCACGCGCTGGCGCGCGGCCTCCGGGTGGCGGAGATCCTGGCACCCGAACCGCCGCCCCACCGGACGGCGGAGGCCGTACGGGGCGGACGTGGCGGCGGAGACTCCTGGGAGACGAGTGAGGAGGGAGAGGCCTGGGGCCCGATCGACCCGAGGCATCCCGGAGAGCCGTGGGACCCGCGGGACGGCGGAGGGACGTGGGACTCACGGGAAGGTGGAGAGACGTGGGACTCACGGGAAGGTGGAGAGACGTGGGACTCACGGGAGGGCGGGGGGACACGGGCCCGGGCCTGCGTACGGAAGACCCCTGACCTGCGGGAGACCTCCGACCTGCGCGACTGGAACGACTTACGGGACTGGCGGGACCGGCACGAGAACCGAGACGGACGGAACGGACCCGACGGCGCCTGGCTCGGCCGTGGTGCCCTGTCCTTCCTCGCCGAGGCCTCCGACCTGCTCGCCGGACAGCTCGACGAGGACCTCGTCGCAGCCCTCGCCGGACAGCTGATCGTGCCCCGGCTGGCCGACTGGTGCGCGGTGTGGCTGGAGGACGAGGCCACCGCCGGAGGCTGGAGCGGCGGAGCCGGCGTGGGCGGAGCGCGCCTCGCCCGCGTCTGGCACGGCAGCGAGAACCGCATCGAGGAGCTGCGCCGCGCCCTGGAGAAGGACCCGCCGCAGCCGTTCGACCCGCTGGGGGCGTCCCCGTTCGAGCGCGGCCGGGACCAGGGCGGGTCCGGCCCGGTCGACTGTCCTTGGCCCGGCGAGGCGCTCGGGGACGCCGAACCCGGTTCGGCCCTCGCCTACCGGCTGGTCGCCGGGGGACGGCCGCTCGGCACCCTGGTCATCGGGCGGTCCGGGCCGGCCGGTTTCCCCGACGAGATCACCGGCCTCGTCGAGGACCTCAGCCGCCGGGTGGCCCTCGCCATCGGTGCCGCCCGCCAGTACGCCCGGCAGGCCACCATCAGCGCGGTGCTCCAGCGCGGACTGCTGCCCGGCGCCGTGGCGGAGATCCCCGGTGTGCGCAGCGCGCTCGTCTACGAGCCGTACGACAAGGGCGGGCCCAGCGGCGACTTCTACGACCTGTTCCCGGCCGGCGACGGCCGCTGGTGCTTTGCCGTCGGCGACGTCCAGGGCAAGGGTCCCGAGGCGGCCGTCGTGATCGGCCTGGCCCGGCCCTGGCTGCGGCTGCTGGCCCGCGAGGGCTACCGGGTCGCCGACGTCCTCGACCGCCTCAACCAGCTCCTGCTCGACGACGCCACGGAGGCCGCCGACGCCGCGGCGCGGGCGCTGGTCGCCGCGGGCGCGCGACCGACCCCGCCGGGCGACGGCCCCCAGACCCGCTTCCTGTCCCTGCTCTACGGCGAGCTCGTCCCCTTCGACGGTGGCGTCCGCTGCACCGTCGCCTCCGCCGGGCACCCGCTGCCCCTGCTGCTGGGGGCGGGCGGCGAGGTCCACGCGGCCGCGCAGCCCCAGACCCTCCTCGGCGTCGTCGAGGACGCCACCTACACCAGCGACACCTTCGAGCTGCGGTCCGGCGACACCCTGCTGTGCGTCACCGACGGAGTGACCGAGCGCCGCTCGGGATCCCGCCAGTTCGACGACGGGGACGGGCTCGCGACGGCGCTGGCCGGGTGCGCCGGCCTGGACGCGGAGCTGATAGCCGAGCGGATCAAACGGCTCGTGCACGAGTTCGGGGCGCGGCCCCCGGCGGACGATCTGGCGCTGCTGGTGCTCCAGGCGGACTGACCGCCCGGGTGCTGGACAATGGAGGACATGCCTTCCGCACTCCCCGACGGCGAGCCCGTCCCCGACGACGGGGCGCTGCCCGCGTCCGCCCTCGCCGGGGCCGCCGACCGTCCGCTCGGGTTCTACCTGCACGTCCCGTACTGCGCGACCCGCTGCGGCTACTGCGACTTCAACACGTACACCGCGACGGAGCTGCGCTCCAGCGGCGGCGTGCTGGCCTCCCGGGACAACTACGCCGAGACGCTCGTCGACGAGATCCGGCTGGCGCGCAAGGTGCTGGGGGACGACCCGCGGCCGGTGCGGACGGTGTTCGTGGGCGGTGGTACGCCCACCCTGCTGGACGCCGGTGACCTGGTACGGATGCTGCGGGCCGTGCGGGACGAGTTCGGGCTGGCGGAGGACGCCGAGGTCACGACGGAGGCGAACCCGGAGTCGGTGGACCCGGCGTACCTGGCGACCCTGCGCGAGGGCGGGTTCAACCGGATCTCCTTCGGAATGCAGAGCGCGCGGCAGCACGTGCTGAAGGTGCTGGACCGTACGCACACGCCCGGTCGGCCCGAGGCCTGCGTCGCGGAGGCCCGGGACGCCGGCTTCGAGCATGTGAACCTCGACCTGATCTACGGCACGCCGGGGGAGTCCGACGACGACTGGCGGGCCTCGCTCGACGCGGTGCTGGGGGCCGGGCCGGATCACGTCAGTGCGTACGCGTTGATCGTCGAGGAGGGGACGCAGCTGGCCCGTCGGATCCGCCGGGGCGAGGTGCCGATGACCGACGACGACGTGCATGCCGACCGGTACCTGATCGCGGACGAGGTTCTCTCCGGCGCGGGCTTCGAGTGGTACGAGGTGTCGAACTGGGCGACCTCGGCGGCCGGGCGGTGTCTGCACAACGAGCTGTACTGGCGGGGGTCCGACTGGTGGGGAGCCGGGCCCGGGGCGCACAGTCACGTGGGCGGGGTGCGGTGGTGGAACGTCAAGCACCCGGGTGCGTATGCGGCTGCGTTGGCTTCGGGGCGGTCGCCGGGGGCCGGGCGTGAGGTGCTGAGCGAGGAGGACCGGCGGGTCGAGCGGATTCTGCTGGAGTTGCGGCTGCGGGAGGGGGTGCCGCTTTCCTTGCTCAGGCAGGAGGGGCTGGCCGCTTCACGTCGGGCGTTGGCGGATGGGCTGCTCCAGGAGGGTCCGTATGAGCAGGGGCGGGCTGTACTCACCCTGCGCGGGCGGTTGCTGGCGGACGGGGTTGTCCGGGACCTCGTGGACTGAGGTGCTCGGGGTGGGTGCCGGGGGCGGGGCGATGCGCAGCCCGGCGCGACGAGGTGCCGCTGCGCCCACCCGTGCCGCCCCAGCGGCACGCATGCCCGCAGCCGGGCGGCTGCGGGCGTCTGCTGCTGGGTGGCTGCGCGCTCCCGCAGCCGGGCGGCTGCGCGCGCCCGCCGCTAAGCAGCTGCGCGGCCGGGTGGCTGCTGCGCGTGCCGCTGTCAGGGCGCCGTCACGAAGTCGATCAGTTCTTCCACCCGCCCCAGCAGTTCCGGCTCCAGGTCCTTGTACGAGTGGACCCCCGACAGGACGCGCTGCCAGGCCGCCCCCGTGTTGTCCGGCCAGCCCAGTGCCCGGCACACGCCCGTCTTCCAGTCCTGGCCCCGCGGCACCCGGGGCCACGCCTCGATGCCCAGGGACGACGGTTTCACCGCCTCCCAGACGTCGATGTACGGATGGCCGACGACCAGGGCGTGTTCGCTCGTCACCGACCGGGCGATGCGCCACTCCTTCGAGCCCGGTACGAGGTGGTCCACCAGGACGCCCAGCCGTGCGTCCGGGCCGGGGGCGAACTCGGAGACGATCGCCGGCAGGTCGTCGACGCCCTCCAGGTACTCCACGACCACGCCCTCGATGCGCAGGTCGTCGCCCCACACCTTCTCGACCAGCTCGGCGTCGTGGCGGCCCTCGACGTAGATGCGGCCGGCGCGGGCCACCCGGGCGCGTGCGCCGGGGACGGCGACCGATCCCGAGGCCGTGCGGGTGGGACGCGCGGGGCCGCCCGCCGACGGCCGGACCAGGGTCACCACCCTGCCCTCCAGCAGGAAGCCGCGCGGTTCCATCGGGAACACCCGGTGCTTGCCGAAGCGGTCCTCCAGCGTCACCGTGCCGGCCTCGCAGCGGATCACCGCGCCGCAGAAGCCGGTCCCCGGCTCCTCCACCACCAGGCCCGGCTCCGCCGCCACCTCGGGCACCGGTTTCGGCTTCTTCCACGGCGGGGTCAGATCGGCGGAGTACTGGCGCATTCGGATGACGATAGGAGAAGGCGGTCGGCGATCACCGCGACACGCCGAAACGCGCCGCCAGGGCGTCCCGTTGCGCCCGCACGAACGCCGCGTCCACCACCGCTCCGTGACCGGGCACGTACACCGCGTCCTCACCGCCCAGGCCGAGCAGCCGGTCCAGGGCGGCCGGCCACTGCGACGGCACCGCGTCCGGGCCCGCCTGCGGCTCCCCGGACTCCTCGACCAGGTCGCCGCAGAACACCACCTCCGGATCGCCGGGCACCAGCACCGCAAGGTCGTGCGCGGTGTGCCCCGGCCCGACGTTCGCCAGCAGCACCTGCCGGCCGCCGCCCAGGTCGAGCGTCCACTCCCCGGAGACCAGGTGGCCGGGCGCGACCAGCCGCTCCGCCGCCTCCTCGGCCGCGGGCGCCGCCAGGCCCTGGCGCACCCCGTCCTCGCGCAGTTCCTCGCGGTCCCGCACCCGCGTCAGCAGCGCATCCACCCCCACCGCGCCGAACACCTCGGTGTCCGGGAGGGCCGCTGCGCCGAAGACATGGTCGAAGTGCGGGTGGGTCAGCGCGAGATGTGTCACACGGTGACCGGTGAGTGCCCGCGCCTGCGCGCCCAGCTTCGCGCCCTCGGCGAGGCTCGACCCCGCGTCGATCATGAGGGCCGCCCCCTCCCCGGCGACCAGCCCGATCGTGCAGTCCCATACCGGCAGCCGGCACCGTCCCACCCCGGCGGCCACGCGCTCCCATCCGAGGTCTTCCCAAGTCACCGTCATACGGCGACGCTAGCGGGTGCGCCCTGCTCGGGGCACGGCGCCGCACGACCAGCCTTGCCGGGGGTGTACCCCACCGCCGTACACTGGGCCGGGGAATGCTGGCACTCGCACGCGCAGAGTGCCAGGCCGGACCGGCAGGGCAAACAGGCGGAGACATCTGGAGGTGTGCGCGATGCTCAGTGAACGCAGGCTTCAGGTGCTGCGCGCCATCGTCCAGGACTACGTCGGCACCGAGGAGCCGGTGGGCTCCAAGGCCCTCACCGAGCGGCACAACCTCGGCGTCTCCCCGGCCACCGTCCGCAACGACATGGCGGCCCTCGAGGACGAGGGGTACATCGCCCAGCCGCACACCAGCGCCGGGCGCATCCCCACCGACAAGGGCTACCGGCTGTTCGTCGACAAGCTCGCCGGCGTCAAGCCGATGACCGCGCCCGAGCGGCGCGCGATCCAGAACTTCCTCGAGGGCGCCGTCGACCTCGACGACGTCGTGGCGCGTACGGTACGGCTGCTCGCCCAGCTCACGCGACAGGTCGCCGTCGTGCAGTACCCGTCGCTGACCCGTTCGACCGTGCGGCACGTGGAGCTGCTCTCCCTCGCGCCCGCGCGGGTGATGCTCGTGCTGATCACGGACACCGGGCGGGTCGAGCAGCGCGTGGTCGACTGCCCGGCGCCCTTCGGCGACGCCTCGCTCGCGGATCTGCGCGCCCGCCTCAACAGCCGCGTGGCGAACCGCCGTTTCGCGGATGTGCCGAGTCTGGTGGAGGATCTCCCCGAGGCGTTCGAGCTCGAGGACCGGGGTACGGTCTCCACGGTGCTCTCCGCGCTTCTGGAGACGCTCGTCGAGGAGAACGAGGAGCGGCTGATGATCGGCGGCACCGCCAATCTGACCCGCTTCGGTCATGACTTCCCCCTCACGATCCGGCCGGTGCTGGAGGCGCTCGAGGAGCAGGTCGTGCTCCTCAAGCTGCTCGGCGAGGCGAAGGATCCGGGCGTGACCGTACGGATCGGTCACGAGAACGCCCACGAAGGACTCAACTCCACGTCCGTCGTGTCGGTCGGCTACGGTTCGGGCGGCGAGGCAGTCGCCAAGCTCGGCGTGGTCGGACCGACCCGCATGGACTACCCGGGAACGATGGGAGCGGTACGCGCAGTGGCACGGTACGTCGGACAGATCCTGGCGGAGTCGTAGTGGCCACGGACTACTACGCCGTACTCGGCGTGCGCCGCGACGCGTCGCAGGAAGAGATCAAGAAGGCCTTCCGGCGGCTCGCACGCGAGCTGCACCCGGACGTCAACCCCGATCCGAAGACCCAGGAGCGGTTCAAGGAGATCAACGCCGCTTACGAGGTGCTGTCGGACCCGCAGAAGAAGCAGGTCTACGACCTCGGCGGCGACCCGCTCTCGCAGGCCGGCGGCGGTGGCGCCGGCGGCTTCGGGGCCGGTGGCTTCGGGAACTTCTCGGACATCATGGACGCGTTCTTCGGCACGGCGTCGCAGCGCGGACCGCGCTCGCGCACCCGCCGCGGCCAGGACGCCATGATCCGTATCGAGGTCGAGCTCGACGAGGCGGCCTTCGGCACGACCAAGGACATCCAGGTCGACACGGCCGTCGTCTGCAACACCTGCAGCGGTGAGGGCGCGGCGCCGGGCACCTCCGCCCAGACGTGTGACATGTGCCGCGGCCGCGGTGAGGTCTCGCAGGTGACCCGGTCCTTCCTGGGCCAGGTCATGACGTCCCGCCCGTGCCCGCAGTGCCAGGGCTTCGGCACGGTCGTCCCGACCCCGTGCCCGGAGTGCGCGGGCGACGGCCGCGTCCGGTCCCGCCGCACGCTCACGGTCAAGATCCCGGCCGGTGTCGACAACGGCACGCGCATCCAGCTCGCCGGCGAGGGCGAGGTCGGCCCCGGCGGCGGTCCGGCCGGTGACCTCTACGTCGAGATCCACGAGCTGCCGCACAGCACGTTCCAGCGGCGCGGCGACGACCTGCACTGCACGGTGACGATCCCCATGACGGCGGCGGCCCTCGGCACGAAGGTGCCGCTGGAGACGCTCGACGGCATGGAGGAGGTCGACATCCGCCCGGGCACCCAGTCCGGCCAGTCGATCCCGCTGCACGGCCGGGGCGTCACGCACCTGCGCGGCGGCGGACGCGGCGACCTCATCGTCCACGTCGAGGTCCAGACCCCGACCAAGCTCGACCCCGAGCAGGAGCGCCTCCTGCGCGAACTCTCCAAACTCCGCGGAGAGGAACGCCCCACGGGGCAGTTCCAGCCGGGGCAGCAGGGGTTGTTCTCGCGGTTGAAGGATGCGTTCAACGGGCGTTGACCGGGCGCCTGCAACGGGTGCTGACGGGGCACCTCCCGGGAGACGGGAGGTGCTTGTTCCTCTGGTCTATGCCAGTCGGCAGGCCGGTTTAGGGGTTGTCCGGAGGACGTGACAACATGCCGTCATGTCCTCCGCACTGACCGATCTCTTCCCCCACCCGATCGTGCAGGCCCCCATGGCGGGCGGCGTCTCCGTACCGAAGCTCGCCGCCGCCGTGTGCGAAGCGGGCGGGCTGGGATTCCTCGCCGCCGGCTACAAGACCGCCGACGGGATGTACCAGGAGATCAAGCAGCTCCGGAGCCTCACCGGCAGGCCCTTCGGTGTCAACGTCTTCATGCCGCAGCCGGAGTACGCCGACCCCGCCGCCGTCGACGTCTACGCCCACCAGCTGGCCGGCGAGGCCACCTGGTACGAGGCCGAGCTCGGCGACCCGGACAGCGGACGGGACGACGGCTTCGAGGCCAAGCTCGTGGTGCTGCGCGACAACCCCGTACCGGTCGTGTCGTTCCACTTCGGCGTCCCGGGCCGGGAGGTCGTCGACGCCCTGCACCGCGTCGGCACCTTCGTCCTGGCCGCCGCGACCACCCCCGACGAGGCCCGGGCCGTGGAGCGGGCGGGCGCGGACGGGGTCATCGCCCAGGGCGTCGAGGCCGGCGGCCACCAGGGCACCCACCGGGACATCCCCGAGACGGACGGCTCCGGCCTCGGACTGCTGTCGCTGATCGCCCAGGTCCGCGAGGCCGTGAGCATCCCGATCGTCGCCGCCGGCGGCATCATGCGCGGCAGCCAGATCGCCGGTGTCCTCGCCGCGGGCGCGAGCGCGGCCCAGCTGGGCACCGCCTTCCTCGCCACGGCCGAGTCGGGGGCGCACGCCCTGCACAAGCAGGCACTGACCAACCCCCTGTTCGTGCGTACGGAGTTGACCCGGGCGTTCTCCGGGCGGCCCGCGCGCGGCCTCGTCAACCGGTTCCTGCGCGAGCACGGCCCGTACGCGCCCGCCGCCTACCCCGAGATCCACCACCTCACCGCGCCCCTGCGCAAGGCCGCCGCCAAGGCCGGTGACGCGCAGGGCATGGCGCTGTGGGCCGGACAGGGGCACCGGATGGCGCGGGAGCTGCCCGCCGGGCAGCTGGTGGAGGTGCTGGCCGGGGAACTGGCCGCCGCCCGGGCGTCGTTGACGAGCGGAGGTGCGCTGTGACCGCGCCGGTGTTCGTGGCCGAGGGCTTCGCCGCGGGCGGTGACGGCCGGTACGTCCTCGACGGGCCCGAGGGGCGGCACGCCGTCTCCGTGAAGCGGCTGCGCGCCGGTGAGGACGTCGTCCTCACGGACGGGGCCGGCCGCTGGGCGGACTGCGTCGTGCTCGACACGGAGGGGAAGGACCGGCTGATCCTCCGGCTGGAGTCGGTGCACGAGGAGCCGGCGGAACAGCCCCGGGTCACCGTCGTCCAGGCGCTGCCCAAGGGCGACCGGGGAGAGCTCGCCGTCGAGACGATGACCGAGGTCGGGGTCGACGCGATCGTGCCCTGGGCGGCGGCACGCTGCATCACGCAGTGGAAGGGCGAACGAGGGGCGAAGGCGCTGGGCAAGTGGCGGGCGACGGCCCGGGAGGCCGGCAAGCAGTCCCGCCGGGTGCGCTTCCCCGAGGTCGCGGAGGCGGCCACGAGCAGGCAGGTCGCCGCCCTGCTGGCCGGAGCGGAGTTCGCCGCCGTGCTGCACGAGAGCGGGGACGCGCCCCTGGCCACCGCCGACCTGCCGGCCACCGGCGAGATCGTGCTGGTCGTGGGGCCCGAGGGGGGCGTGGCGCCGGAGGAACTGGCGCTGTTCGAGGAGGCGGGGGCCAAGGCGTACCGCCTCGGGCGCAGTGTGCTGCGCACATCGACCGCCGGGACGGCCGCCGCGGCCGTACTCCTGGCACGCACCGGACGCTGGTCCTGACCCCCTCGGAGGCATCGTGGAACTCGCACAGGTACGTCTGCTCGTGACCGACTTCGCCGCCTGTTACCGCTTCTACGGCGAGGTCCTCGGCCTCAAACCGCAGTCGGGGGCGGCGAACGGGCCGTACGAGAAGTTCAGCCCCGCGGTCGGCTCCGCGGGGATCGCGCTTCAGGACCGGTCGATGATGGCCGAGGTGCTCGACGAACTGGGCGAAACGGCCGAGGGGCACCGCTCCCTGGTCGTGCTGCGGGTGGACGGGCTGGATGCGTACTGCGAGGAGATCACGATGCGCGGCGCCACGGTCCTGCACGGCCCGGCGCCCATGACGGACCGCATGCGTGTGGCCCATCTCAAGGACCCCGAGGGCAACTTGGTGGAGCTTCAGGAGTGGCTGCTGCTGCGCGGCTGACGCCTTTGCGCCCTACCGCGCGGCCCCCGACAGTGGCAGGCTCCCCTCCATGGGGGCTTCAGGAAGTCATCGGCCGGTGCCGCGCGGGCGGCGCGTCGCGATCGCGGCGACCTTCGCCGTGGTGGCCGTGGGCGGCGCCGCCGCCTGCGAACCGGGCAGCGTCAGCGCCGCGTCCGTCGCGTACACCACCGACGAGACCGTGACCAAGGAACTCAACCGGCAGAAGGCGGGCGTGCGGTGGCTCACCTGCACCGCCTCCTACGGGGAGAACGGCGGGAAGGCGTCACCCTCGGCGCGTGAGCGGACCGTCGCCACCGTCGACTGCGAGGGGGAGACCGACGACGGCAAGGACATCACCGTCGACGGCAAGGTCACCCACGCGGTGGACGGCGCCTGTGTGCGCGGGAACATCACCGCCAAGGTGGACGGCAAGGTGTGGTTCCAGGTCGACGGCCTCGGCGACTGCAACTCCAGCACCCCGCCTCCCGTCGGGGGGCCGCCGAACGGGCAGCCCGGACCGACCGTCACGGTGACCGTCACCCAGACCATCTGGTGCGAGCGGTACCCGGACTGCCGCCCCGTCGAGGGCAAGTGATCCGAACCCTGTCCGTCCGGCGTCGTCCCTGCATAGGGTGATCGGGTGACATCGCCTGCTTACCTCCGGTTCCCCCATGTGCACGGCGACCTGGTCGCCTTCACCGCCGAGGACGACGTGTGGCTCGCTCCACTCGACGGCGGCCGGGCCTGGCGGGTCAGCGCCGACAACATGCCGGTGACCCAGCCCCGGATCTCGCCCGACGGCACCACCGTCGCCTGGACCTCCAGCCGGGACGGCGCCCCCGAGGTGTTCATCGCCCCGGTCGACGGCGGCCCCGCCAAGCGGCTGACGTACTGGGGAAGTCCCAAGACGCAGGTGCGCGGCTGGACCCCGGACGGCGAGGTCCTGGCGATCAGCACCCATGGAGAGGCGAGCCTGCGCCGCACCTGGGCGCGTGCCGTCCCGCTGGACGGCGGCCCGGCCACCACCCTGCCGTACGGGCCCGTGGGAGACGTCGCCCGCGGCCCGCACACCGTTCTGCTGTCCGCGCCCATGGGGCGTGAGGCGGCCTGGTGGAAGCGGTACCGCGGCGGCACGGCGGGCAAGTTGTGGATCGACCGCGAGGACGACGGGGAGTTCGTGCGGCTGCACGAGGATCTCGACGGCAACCTCGAATACCCGCTGTGGGTGGGGGACCGGATCGGCTTCCTCTCCGACCACGAGGGCACCGGAGCGCTCTACTCCTCCCTCGCCGACGGCTCCGACCTGCGCCGGCACACGCCGCTCGACGGCTTCTACGCCCGGCACGCCGCGACCGACGGCACCCGCGTCGTCTACTCCAGCGCCGGTGAGCTGTGGATCCTGGACGACCTGGAGGGCACCGAGCCGCGGCGGCTGGACGTGCGGCTGGGCGGACAGCGCGCCGATCTCCAGCCCTTCCCGGTGAACGCCTCCCGCTGGTTCGGCTCGGCGTCCCCGGACCACACCGCACGCGGCAGCGCGGTCGCCGTGCGCGGCTCCGTGCACTGGGTCACCCACCGCGCCGGCCCGGCCCGCGCGCTGGCCGCGACCCCGGGCGTACGGGCCCGGCTGCCGCGGACGTTCCGCGCGGACGGCGAGCAGTGGGTGGTGTGGGTGACGGACGCCGAGGGCGACGACGCCCTGGAGTTCGCGCCCGCCACCGGACTCGCCCCGGGGGCGACACCCCGCCGCATCGCCGCCGGGCAGCTCGGCCGGGTGCTGGACCTCGCCATGGCGCCCGACGGCAGCCGTGCCGCCGTGTCCTGCCACGACGGGCGCCTGCTGCTGGTGGAGCGGGAGACGGGCGAGGTGCGCGAGGTCGACCGCAGCGAGGACGGCGACGTGTCGGGCCTCGTCTTCTCACCCGACTCGACCTGGCTGGCCTGGTCCCACCCCGGCCCCCGGCCGCTGTGCCAGCTGAAACTCGCCAACACCACCGACCTGTCGGTCACCGAGGCCACCCCGCTGCGCTTCCAGGACTACGCGCCCGCCTTCACGATGGACGGCAAGCACCTCGCGTTCCTGTCGACCCGCTCCTTCGACCCGGTCTACGACGAGCACGTCTTCGACCTGGCCTTCGTGGTGGGCGCCCGGCCGCACCTGATCACCCTCGCGGCCACCACGCCCTCCCCGTTCGGGCCGCAGCGGCACGGCCGCTCCTTCGAGACGCCCGACCGGGAGGAGACCCCCGACAGCGAGGGCACCCCCACCACCCGCATCGACCTCGAAGGTCTCGCCGACCGCATCGTGCCCTTCCCGGTCGAGGCCGCCCGCTACACCAACCTGCGCGCCGCCAAGGACGGCGTCCTGTGGCTGCGCCACCCGGTCGCCGGGGTGCTCGGCGCGTCCCGGGCCACCCCGGACGACCCCGACCCGAAGTCCGAGCTGGAGCGCTACGACCTCGCCCAGCAGCGTCTCGAGCACCTCGCCGTCGACGCCGACCACTTCGCGGTCAGCGGCGACGGCAAGCGGGTGCTGCTGTGGACCGACGGGCGGCTGAAGGTCGTCCCCAGCGACCGGCGCGCCTCCGGCGACGACGACAGCGACTCCAACATCACCGTCGACCTGGGCCGCGTGCGCCAGTTCGTCGACCCGGCGGCCGAGTGGCGCCAGATGTTCGACGAGAACGGCCGCATCATGCGGGACCACTTCTGGCGGCCCGACATGAGCGGCGTCGACTGGGACGGCGTCCTCGACCGCTACCGCCCCGTCGTGGAGCGGCTCGCCACCCACGACGACCTGGTCGACCTGCTGTGGGAGGTCCAGGGCGAACTGGGCACCTCGCACGCCTACGTCATCCCGCGCGGCGGACACGGCGGCGGCCCCCGCCAGGGCCTGCTCGGCGCCGACATCTCCCGTCACGAGGACGGCAGTTGGCGCGTGGACCGCATCCTGCCCTCCGAGACCTCCGACCCGGACGCCCGCAGCCCGCTGGCCGCGCCGGGCGTCGCGGTGCGCCCCGGGGACGCCATCGTGGCCGTCGCGGGGCAGCCGGTCGACCCGGTGGCCGGCCCCGGCCCGCTGCTGGTCGGCACCGCGAACAAGCCGGTGGAGCTGACCGTCTCCCCGTCGGGCGGCGGCGAGCCCCGGCACGCCGTCGTCGTCCCGCTCGCCGACGAGGAACCCCTGCGCTACCACGCCTGGGTCGCCGACCGCCGCGCCTACGTCCACGAGAAGTCCGGCGGCCGCCTCGGCTACCTCCACGTCCCGGACATGCAGGCCCCCGGCTGGGCCCAGATCCACCGCGACCTGCGCGTCGAGGTCGCCCGCGAGGGCCTGGTCGTCGACGTCCGAGAGAACCGCGGCGGCCACACCTCCCAGCTGGTCGTCGAGAAACTGGCCCGCCGCATCGTCGGCTGGGCCGTCCCGCGCGGCATGCGCCCCTACAGCTACCCGGAGGACGCCCCGCGCGGCCCCGTCGTAGCGGTCGCCAACGAGTTCTCCGGCTCCGACGGCGACATCGTCAACGCCGCGATCAAGGCCCTGGGCCTCGGCCCGGTCGTCGGCACCCGTACCTGGGGCGGCGTCATCGGCATCGACAGCCGCTACCGCCTGATCGACGGCACCCTGGTCACCCAACCCAAGTACGCCTTCTGGCTGGAGGGCTACGAGTGGGGAGTGGAGAACCACGGCGTGGATCCGGACGTGGAGGTCCTGCAACGCCCGCAGGACCACGCGGCGGGGAGGGACACCCAGCTGGACGAGGCCATCCGACTGGCACTGGAAGCGCTGGAGGCAGTACCGGCGAAAACGCCCCCAGGCCTGCCCACCTAAGGGGCGCGGGGAACGGCGCGACCAGCCACAACGCACCCGCACCCGACGACGATAGGATTCTCGGCAAAACCGATCTCGGCCGACCCCCGGAGGGAAAATGGCAGGGGAGCCCCAGGAAGACTGCCTGTTCTGCAAGATCGTCGCAGGCACCATCCCGGCGACCATCGTCCGCCAGACGGAGACGACGGTCGCGTTCCGCGACATCAACCCCCAGGCCCCCACGCACGTCCTGGTCATCCCCAAGGCGCACTACAAGAACGCCGCCGCCCTCGCCACCGCCGACCCGGCCCTCACCGCCGACGTGCTGCGCGAGGCCCAGGCCGTCGCGGACGAGGAGAAGCTCGACAGCTTCCGTCTCGTCTTCAACACCGGCAGCGGCGCAGGCCAGACGGTGTGGCACGTGCACGCCCACGTGCTCGGCGGCCGCGGCCTCGACTGGCCTCCGGGGTAGTCCGCCTTGTCCGTACGCGAACTCGTGGTCCTCGGCACCGCCAGCCAGGTCCCGACCCGGCACCGCAACCACAACGGCTACCTGCTGCGGTGGGACGGCGAGGGCATCCTGTTCGACCCCGGCGAGGGCACGCAGCGCCAGATGCTGCGCGCCGGGGTCGCCGCGCACGACCTGAACCGGATCTGCGTCACGCACTTCCACGGCGACCACTCCCTCGGCCTCGCCGGTGTGATCCAGCGCATCAACCTCGACAAGGTCCCGCACGAGATCACCGCCCACTACCCCCGCTCCGGGCAGCGCTTCTTCGACCGGCTCCGGTACGCCACCGCCTACCGCGAGACCGTCGGCATCACCGAGGCCCCGGTCGCCGCGGACGGGCCCCTCGCCCGCACGGACGGGTACACCCTCGAAGCCCGGAAGCTGTCGCACCCGGTCGAGTCGTACGGCTACCGGATCGTCGAGCCCGACGGCCGCCGCATGCTGCCCGAGCGGCTCGCCGCGCACGGCATCAAGGGCCCCGACGTGGGCCGGATCCAGCGCGAGGGAGCGCTTCGCGGGGTCTCGCTGGAGGACGTCAGCGAGGTGCGGCGCGGACAGCGGTTCGCGTTCGTCATGGACACCCGGCTCTGCGACGGCGTGCACGCGCTCGCCGAGGGCTGCGACCTGCTCGTCATCGAGTCGACGTTCCTCGACGAGGACGAGGAACTCGCCGTCGAGCACGGGCATCTGACGGCAGGTCAGGCGGCTCGGGTGGCCCGGGACGCCGGTGTGCGGCACCTCGTGCTGACCCACTTCAGCCAGCGCTACCCGGACCCGGACGAGTTCGAGCGCCAGGCCCGGGCCGCCGGGTACGAGGGTGAGCTGACCGTGGCCCACGACCTACTGAGAGTGCCGGTTCCGAAGCGTCGGTGAAACGGCCGTACGATGAATTGATGTCCCTCCCCAAAGCCGAACTGCACCTTCACATCGAAGGCACCCTGGAACCGGAGCTCGCCTTCGAGCTCGCCGCGCGCAACGGCGTCACCCTCCCCTACGCCGACACCGACGAGCTGCGCGAGGCCTACCGGTTCGAGGACCTGCAGTCCTTCCTGAACCTGTACTACGAGCTCATGGCCGTCCTGCGCACCGAGCGGGACTTCGAGGACCTGGCGAACGCCTATCTCGCCCGGGCCGCCGCGCAGGGCGTGCGGCACGCGGAGATCTTCTTCGACCCCCAGGCCCACACCGGCCGCGGCCTGGAGATCGGCACGGTCGTCGAGGGGCTGTGGCGCGCGCTGGGGAGCAGCGAGGCCAACCACGGCGTCTCGACCCGGCTGATCCTGTGCTTCCTGCGCGACGAGTCCGCCGAGTCGGCCCTGGCCACGCTGGACGCGGCCAAGCCGTACCTGGACCGGATCACCGGCGTCGGCCTCGACTCCGCCGAGGTCGGGCACCCGCCGGTGAAGTTCCGCGAGGTCTACGAGGCCGCCGCCGCACTCGGCCTGCGCAGGGTCGCCCACGCCGGTGAGGAGGGCCCGCCGGAGTACATCACCGAGGCGCTGGACGTCCTCGGCGTGGAGCGGGTCGACCACGGGCTGCGCTGCGTGGAGGACCCGGCGCTGGTGGAGCGGCTGGTGCGCGACCGGGTGCCGCTGACGCTGTGCCCGCTGTCCAACGTCCGGCTGCGCACCGTCGACACCCTCGCCGAGCACCCGTTGCCCGCCATGCTGGACGCCGGCCTGATGTGCACGGTCAACTCCGACGACCCGGCCTACTTCGGCGGCTACGCCGGCGACAACTTCGACGCGGTGCGCGCCACCCTCGGCCTCACCGAGGAGCGGCTGCGCGAGCTCGCCCGCAACTCCTTCCTCGCCTCCTTCCTGGAGGACGACGAGGAGCTGCGGGCGCGGTATCTCGCCGAGGTGGACGCCTACACCTTCGGGTAGCTCCGGGCGGGTCTCAGAAGACCTCCGACCCCGCCTTGCCGTAGGCACGCTGGGCGGGGACGGCCGGGGTCTCGACGGGGATCTCCACCACCGGCTGCTCCGGGGCGCCGATCTCGGGGATCGCGCCGGTGGGCGTGCCCGTGGCGGCGGCGACCAGGGCGGCCGGGTGCCCACCGCGGCGGCGGATCGCGCCGGGCAGCAGCGGGCGTCCGCCGGTGTGCAGGGCGACGGCGGTCATCGGCAGGGCGATCACCAGCAGCCCGGCGCCGAGGACCGCGCCCATGACCGGGAACCCGGCCTGCGCCGACAGCACGCTGCCGGTCAGCGGCCCGGCGGCGGTGCCCAGCGAGGACGCCGAGCCGACCAGCACCGCCCAGCGGCCGCGCGGGTCGAGCGAGGCGGCGAGCCCGATGAGGTACGACAGCACCACCGGGTAGAGCGTGTTCCAGGCGATCTCGCCCGCCGCGAAGCTCCCCAGATCGGTCGCGGAGGCGCTGAGCGCGATGCAGGCGGCGATGAGGACGGTGCCGCCGCCGATGGGTATCGCGCGTCCGAGCCGGGCCCCGAGGGCGCCCGCCGCGAGGACCCCGGTCAGGCCGGCGCCGAGGGCGACGGCGAAGACGACGCCGACGGTGGCCTCGCCGAGATGCGCCTGCTCCAGGCCGATGCGTCCGCTCACGCCCCACAGGGAGTTCTGGGCGAGCGACCAGCACACCATGGCGGCGGCCAGCAGCAGCCCCGAACGGGCGTGCGGCAGCCGGGCCTTGTCGTGCCGGGCGGGCGCGACGGGCGTGCCGGTGGGGAGGCTGCCGGTGAGCGGCCAGACCGCCAGGGCCGTGAGGGCGATCGCGGCCAGCGGCAGACCGTGCCCCGGGCCGAGGTGCGGCACGGTCAGATACACGGCGCCCGCGAGGGCGGAGACGCTGAGCAGCCCGGCCGTGGAGGCCCGGTGCGGATCCTTCTGACCGGCGATGAGGGTTGCGGCGACGGTGGTGGCCGTGCCGGAGCCGAACCCGCCGACGATCGCGCCGGCGACGACGGCGGGGACCGAGGTGGTCAGGGCGGCACCGCCGTAGCCGAGCAGGGCCAGGGCGAGGCCGAGCCGGGCGAGGGTGCGGGCTCCGATCCGTTCGACCCGGGAGGCCAGGACGAATCCGGCGGCGGCCGAACTCAGCAGCAGGGCACTGCCGACGGCGCCGGCCTGCGTGGCGGAGAGCGGAAGGTCCGAGTCGAGCCTGCCGACGGTGGTGGGCAGCAGATACGGAGCGAGGTACCCGGCCGTGAAAAGGGCGACGAGGGGCCAGGGAGTGGTGCGGGGGGCGAACACGGGCGTTCCCAGGGCATGCGAAAGGAGCGGGGGAAAGGGGGGTTGGGCGACGACCGTCGACGGACAGGAACGCGCGAGCAATTTGTATCAAGCACGTAGTCGCGCACGGGAGCCCGGGGCGTGTGATCTGGAGCACGTTGCGTTTGGGGTGGTGAAGCCCGGGTAAACGAGCGCCTTTCGCCAGGTGGCGAGGGTGCTTTCGCCGCCGCTCAGTGGCGCCTTCGCCAGCGCCGGTGCACCGATCCGGCCCCCCGCGGAACGGCCGCCTCGGCCTTCGCCCGGACCTCCCGCATCACGGTGACGATCCGCTCCTCGTGCTCGGGCGTGAGCCGGGCGACCGGCACCGAGCGGCTGATGACGTCCCGTGCCGGGGTGTCGTAGCACAGCGCGAACCCGAAGCCTACGATCCCGGGCACACCCTCCTCGCGGTCCTCGGACCAGCCGCACGACCGGATCCGTGCGAGGTCGGCCGCCAGGGACGCGCGGCTCGTGTGCGAGTGCGGAGTGAGCGCCTCGTCGGGCCCCTCGGGCAGCTCGCCGTCCGGACGTTCCGCCGGCCGCGCCTTGCCCAGGGCCCCGGCGTGCGCGGGCAGGCGGTGTCCGACCCGGCTGATCGTGCGCAGGTACGCGTGCGACTCCGGGTCGCCGGGTACGCCACGTCCCGGCCGTCCAGCCGGCGGCCGTATGGCCGGGACGGCCGGCGGCCGTACGGCCCGGACCCGCGGGTCGGAATCCAGGTAGCTCGGGCAGGTGAGCGGGCGTGGCGCGGCACGCCGAGTTCGGCGGCCGGCTCCCGGAGCCGGGCCGGACGGTCACCGCGTGCGGCGAGCAGCAATCGGGCCGCATGGGCGGTTGACGTTCTCATACACGACCCGCATTCTCATACGTGGATCACATCTATATGAGGAGACGGGCTTCGTGAACCTCGCCATCACTGACGTACGCCTGACGCCGATCCTGGTCGCCGACCCGCCGCTGCTGAACACGCAGGGCGTGCACCAGCCGTACACGCCCCGGCTGATCGTCGAGGTCCTCACCGCCGACGGCGTCACCGGCGTGGGGGAGACCTACGGCGACGCCAAGTACCTGGAACTGGCCGTGCCGTTCGCCGAGCGGCTGAAGGGACGCCAGGTCAGCGATCTGAACGGCCTGTTCACCATCGCGGACCAGGTCGCGGTGGACGCCTCCCGCGTCGAGAACGCCGTCGACGTCGGCGGGCTGCGTGGCGTCCAGACCGCCGACAAGCTGCGGCTGTCCGTCGTCTCCGGCTTCGAGGTCGCCTGCCTGGACGCCCTCGGCAAGGCGCTCGCGCTGCCCGTGCACGCGCTGCTCGGCGGCAAGGTGCGCGACCGCGTCGAGTACAGCGCCTACCTCTTCTACAAGTGGGCCGGCCACCCCGAGGGTGTGCCGGCCGAGAAGGACGACTGGGGCGCCGCCCTCGACCCCGCCGGGGTGGTGGAGCAGGCCCGGCGCTTCACGGAGCGCTACGGCTTCACCTCGTTCAAGCTCAAGGGCGGCGTCTTCCCGCCCGACGAGGAGATCGCGGCCGTACGGGCGCTCGCCGAGGCCTTCCCCGGGCATCCGCTGCGGCTCGACCCCAACGGCGCCTGGTCCGTCGAGACGTCCGTGAAGGTCGCCCGGGAGCTCGGGGACGTCCTGGAGTACCTGGAGGACCCGGCGCTCGGCACCCCCGCCATGGCCGAGGTCGCCGAGCGCACCGGGGTGCCGCTCGCCACCAACATGTGCGTGACGACGTTCGCCGAGATCCCGGAGGCGTTCACCAGGGGCGCCGTCCAGGTGGTCCTCTCCGACCACCACTACTGGGGCGGTCTGCGCAACACCCAGCAGCTCGCCGCGGTCTGCCGCACCTTCGGGGTCGGCGTGTCGATGCACTCCAACACCCACCTCGGCATCTCGCTCGCCGCGATGACCCACGTGGCGGCCACCGTCCCGAACCTCCACCACGCCTGCGACTCCCACTACCCCTGGCAGTCCGAGGACGTCCTCACCGAACGGCTCGCCTTCGACGGCGGCCGGGTCACCGTCTCCGACGCGCCCGGCCTCGGCGTGGAGCTCGACCGCGAGCGGCTGGCCGTACTGCACCGGCGGTGGCTGGACGACGACGGAGCCCTGCGGGACCGCGACGACGCGGCAGCGATGCGGATCGCCGACCCGGAGTGGGTGACACCCGCGATGCCCCGCTGGTAGGGCGCCCGCGAAGCCGGTAAGGGGGCGCGCGAGGGCCACGCGCGAGCTGACGGGACGGGTGGGCACGGCGTGACCGGCGTCACGCCACCGGTGATGTGGTGCAGACTGGCCTGATCCGCACCACGTCAGGGAGCGCATCGTGACCGCGTCCACCGCCCCGGCCGGAAAGGGCCCGGCCGGAAAGGGATCGCACCGCCAGAGCCAGGTCGATCCCCTCGCCCCGCTGCGCACACCGGACGACCCGCCCTGGGACGTCTACCTCACGGGCACCGTCTTCCTGGACATCATCTTCACCGGCCTCGACTCCGCCCCGGTGCGCGGGACGGAGTCGTGGGCGCGCGGGATGGGGTCGAGCCCCGGCGGCGTCGCCAACATGGCCACCGCCCTGGCCCGCCTCGGCCTGCGCACGTCCCTCGCGGCGGCCTTCGGCGACGACCACTACGGCGACTACTGCTGGGACGCCCTGGAGCACGGCGAGGGCATCGACCTCTCCCCGTCGCGCACCGTGCCCGGCTGGCACTCCCCGGTGACCGTCTCCATGGCCTACGAGGGGGAGCGCACGATGGTCTCGCACGGCCACGAGCCACCCCCCGAGGAGCCGGCCCCGCAGTGCCCGCCCCGCGCCCGGGCCGCCGTCGCCTCCCTCGCGCCCGGCGTGAGCGCGCCCTGGATCGCCCAGGCCGCGAGCAAGGGCACCCGGGTCTTCGGTGACGTCGGCTGGGACGACACCGGGGCATGGGACCTGGCCGGGCTGCCCGACCTGCGGCACTGCGAGGCGTTCCTGCCGAACGCGGAGGAGGCCATGCGGTACACGGGCGCGGACTGTCCCCGGGCGGCGGCGCACGCCCTGACCGAGTACGTACCGCTCGCGGTGGTCACCCTCGGCGCGGACGGGGCCTACGCGGTGGACCGGCGGACGGGCCAGACGGCGGAGGTGCCGGCCATCGCCGTCGAGGCGCTCGACCCGACCGGGGCCGGTGACGTGTTCGTCGCCGGGTTCGTCGCCGGGACCCTGGCGGACTGGCCGCTCGCCGACCGGCTGGCCTTCGCCGGGCTGACGGCGGCGCTGTCGGTGCAGGAGTTCGGGGGGTCGCTGTCGGCGCCGGGCTGGTCGGAGATCGCGGCGTGGTGGCGGAAGGTGCAGTCGGTCGAGGAGCAGTCGCCGGTGGCGCTGGAGAGGTACGGGTTCCTGGCCGGGCTGGTGTCGGAGGAGCTGGTGAGGCCCTGGCCGTTGCGGCGTGCCGTCCCCACGATCGGTTTCCGGCGCTCGGCGTGACCGAGCCGCCGTCGCCTCCCGTTTCCGACCACACCCCCAAAACCCCTACGGCGTTGTCACTCCCCCGTCGTACCCTGGGAATCGCGAGGCCGCCCTCAGCTGCGCGGCCGTGACGAGGAGGAACCGCAGGCCTTCAGCGCCGGCCCATGACTCAATCATCGACAGCTCACACCCCCGCGCAGGAGCAGGCGAGAGCACAGCTCACCGTCCCCGCCCAGCACCCCATGGTGACCGTCCTCGGGTCCGGCGACTCCCTCCTGCGCGTGATCGAGAAGGCCTTCCCGGCGGCCGACATCCACGTCCGGGGCAACGAGATCAGCGCGACCGGCGACCCGACGGACGTCGCCCTCATTTCGCGCGTGTTCGACGAGATGATGCTGGTGCTCCGCACCGGGCAGCCGATGACGGAGGACGCAGTGGAACGCTCGATCGCCATGCTCAAGGCGAGCGACAACGGCGAGAGCGACGGCCAGGAGACCCCGGCCCAGGTGCTCACGCAGAACATCCTGTCCTCGCGCGGCCGCACCATCCGCCCCAAGACGCTCAACCAGAAGCGCTACGTCGACGCCATCGACAAGCACACGATCGTCTTCGGCATCGGCCCCGCGGGCACCGGCAAGACGTACCTGGCGATGGCCAAGGCGGTGCAGGCCCTGCAGTCCAAGCAGGTCAACCGCATCATCCTGACCCGCCCCGCGGTCGAGGCCGGCGAGCGGCTCGGATTCCTCCCGGGCACGCTCTACGAGAAGATCGACCCGTACCTGCGCCCCCTCTACGACGCGCTGCACGACATGCTCGACCCGGACTCGATCCCGCGCCTGATGGCGGCCGGCACCATCGAGGTCGCGCCGCTCGCCTACATGCGCGGCCGCACGCTCAACGACGCCTTCATCATCCTGGACGAGGCCCAGAACACCAGCCCCGAACAGATGAAGATGTTCCTCACCCGCCTCGGCTTCGACTCGAAGATCGTGATCACGGGTGACGTGACGCAGGTCGACCTCCCCGACGGGACGAAGAGCGGCCTGCGGCAGGTGCAGGACATCCTGGACGGCGTCGAGGACGTGCACTTCTCCCGGCTGTCGTCGCAGGACGTGGTCCGGCACAAGCTGGTGGGCCGTATCGTCGACGCGTACGAGAAGTACGACACCACGCACGGCACCCAGAACGGCACGCACAAGGGCCGCGGCAAGTCCGGGCACAAGGGGAAGTAGACAAGCACAACACCATGTCGATCGACGTCAACAACGAGTCCGGCACCGAGGTCGACGAGCAGGCGATCCTCGACATCGCCCGCTACGCGCTCGCCAGGATGCGCATCCACCCGCTCTCCGAACTCTCGGTGATCGTCGTGGACGCCGACGCCATGGAGCAGCTCCACATCCAGTGGATGGACCTCCCCGGCCCGACGGATGTCATGTCCTTCCCCATGGACGAGCTGCGCCCGCCGTCCAAGGACGACGACGAGCCGCCGCAGGGCCTGCTCGGCGACATCGTGCTGTGCCCCGAGGTCGCCGAGAAGCAGGGCAAGGAAGCGGAGACGCAGCACACCATGGACGAGGAGCTCCAGCTGCTCACCGTTCACGGCGTGCTGCACCTGCTGGGCTACGACCACGAGGAACCGGACGAGAAGGCCGAGATGTTCGGCCTCCAGGCGGCCATCGTGGACGGCTGGCGCGCGGAGCGGGGCCTGACCGGTCCGTCCCCGGCGCCGACGGTCTCGTAACGTTTCGCCGATGAGTCCTCAACTCGTCCTGGGCGCCATCGCCCTGGTCGTCGTGGCCTGGCTCGCCGCCTGCGCGGAGGCGGGCCTCGCGCGCGTCTCCAGTTTCCGCGCCGAGGAGGCCGTGCGCTCCGGCCGCCGCGGCAGCGCCAAGCTCTCCCAGGTCGCCGCCGACCCGACCCGCTACCTGAACGTGGCGCTGCTGGTCCGCGTCGCCAGCGAGATGGCCGCCGCCGCGCTGATCACCTACGGCTGCCTGAAGGAGTTCGACGGCACCACCGAGGCTCTTCTGGTCGCCATCGCGGTCATGGTCCTCGTGTCGTACGTCGCCGTCGGCGTCTCCCCGCGCACCATCGGCCGCCAGCACCCGCTGAACACCGCGACGGTCTCCGCGTACGTCCTGGTGCCGCTGGCCCGGATCATGGGCCCGATCCCGTCGCTGCTGATCCTCATCGGTAACGCGCTCACCCCCGGCAAGGGCTTCCGCCGCGGTCCCTTCGCCTCCGAGGCGGAGCTGCGCGCCCTGGTCGACCTGGCCGAGAAGGAGTCCCTCATCGAGGACGAGGAGCGCCGCATGGTGCACTCCGTCTTCGAGCTGGGTGACACCCTCGTGCGCGAGGTCATGGTCCCGCGCACGGACCTGGTGGTGATCGAACGCTTCAAGTCCATCCGCCAGGCCCTCACCCTCGCCCTGCGCTCCGGGTTCTCACGCATCCCGGTCACCGGCGAGAGCGAGGACGACATCGTCGGCATCGTGTATCTGAAGGACCTGGTCCGCAAGACGCACATCAGCCGCGACGCCGAGTCCGAGCAGGTGTCCACGGCCATGCGCCCGGCGTTCTTCGTCCCCGACACCAAGAACGCCGGTGACCTGCTGCGCGAGATGCAGAAGGAACGCAACCACGTCGCCGTCGTCATCGACGAGTACGGCGGCACGGCCGGAATCGTCACCATCGAGGACATCCTCGAGGAGATCGTCGGCGAGATCACCGACGAGTACGACCGTGAACTGCCGCCCGTCGAGGAGCTCGGCGAGGACCGCTTCCGCGTCACGGCCCGCCTCGACATCAGCGACCTGGGCGAGCTGTACGGCCTGGAGGAGTTCGACGACGAGGACGTCGAGACGGTCGGCGGGCTGCTGGCCAAGGCGCTGGGCCGCGTCCCCATCGCGGGTGCCTCGTCGGTCGTGGACCTGCCCGACGGCCGGGAGCTGCGCCTGACCGCGGAGGCCGCGGCCGGCCGCCGGAACAAGATCGTGACGGTGCTGGCGGAGCCGGTGGCCCCGGCCGGCCCGGACGAGGAGGCGAAGCCCGAGTGACCCCGCAGGAACTGCGCGCGTTCTGCCTGTCCTTCAACGCGGCGGTGGAGGACTTCCCGTTCAGCCCGGAGATCTCGGTGTTCAAGGTGCGGGGCAGGCTCTTCGCCCTCTCGTTCCTGGACGCGCGCCCCCTGAAGGTCAACCTCAAGTGCGACCCGGACGAGGCGGTCCGCCTCCGCGGCGAGCACGAAGGCCTCATCGTCCCCGGCTGGCACATGAACAAGCGCCACTGGAACACCGTCACGGCCGACGGCGGGCTCCCGGACCGGCTGGTCCGGGAGCTCATCGAGGACTCGTACGACCTGGTCGTCGCGGGCCTGCCCCGGGCGGACCGCCTGCGCCTCGACCGCCCCTGACGCTTCCGTATGCTCGGATCATGACCGACAGCAGCGCGCTCGACCCCGAGGACCGCAAGATCGTCACCCTGGCCCGTTCCGCGCGGGCCCGCAACGGCGTGCCCGAGGGCGCGGCCGTACGCGACGAGACCGGACGCACCTACGTCGCGGCCACCGTGGCGCTCGACTCCCTGAAGCTCAGTGCCCTGCAGGCGGCGGTGGCGATGGCGGTGGCCTCGGGTGCGACGTCCCTGGAGGCCGCGGCGGTCGTGACGGAGGCGGAGACCGCGTCCGACGCGGACCGGGCCGCCGTACGGGACCTCGGCGGCGCGGGGACGCCGGTACTGGTGGCGGGGCCCGATGGAACGGTCCGTACCACCGTCACCGCCGGCTGAACTTCGCTGTAACCGCCGGTAATTAGGCCAGTTTTCAACCTTGCCGTCGCCTGCCCCACACGCATCAATGGAACCGTAAGTTCCGACGGACCGTCAGGTTCGGCTCTCGCGCAGCGTGTCCGCACTCACCTGCCGAGCGGTCCCCCCACATGGAAAGGGAGCCGGAATCCCATGAGATGCAAGCGAATCGGAGCAGGTGCGGCACTGGCGGCCGGAGCCCTCGCGGTCACCGGGCTCGCCTTCGCCCCGGCGGCCCTCGCCGTCACCCCCCAGACGGCGACGATCAACGCGGACTGCGGCGGCTTCGGCAGCGGCGAGGCCACGCTCACCGCCAGGCAGGACGGCACCGCCGCCACCCTCACCCTCACGTCCTCCGGGATCACGGCGCCCATCGCGCTGGGAGAGGACTCGATCACGTCCACCCTGACCCTGGTGAAGAGCGGCGGCGGCACCGTCGACTTCACCGGCACGGAGAACCCGGCGATGGCCGCCGGCGCCCCCGTCGAAGTCGGCCCCCTCAGCGGCACCGTGGCCTCCGGCGACAGCCTGGAGGCCTTCGGCGGCTCGCTCAGGATGACCGTCTTCGGCATCACCATCACCTGCACGGCGACCGGGCCGCAGTCACCCGGCCCGTTCGTGTTCGACTGAGAACGACCGCGAGCGCGGCCCCGGAGTCAGAGCGCGTCGGGGCCGCGCTCGCCGGTACGCACCCGCACGACCGTGTCGACGGGCAGCGCCCACACCTTGCCGTCGCCGATCTTGCCGGTGTGCGCGGCCTTCACGACCGCGTCGATGACGGCCTCGGCGTCCGCGTCCTCGACGACGACCTCGATCCGGACCTTCGGCACCAGGTCGACCTGGTACTCGGCGCCGCGGTACACCTCGGTGTGGCCGCGCTGCCGGCCGTAGCCGCTGGCCTCGCTCACGGTCAGACCGTGCACGCCGAGTTCCTGAAGGGCGTTCTTGACCTCGTCGAGGCGGTACGGCTTGACGATCGCGGTGATGAGCTTCATGCCTGGGGGGTGACCTTCTGGGCGGGGGAGAGGACGGAGGAGGAGACCGGGGCGCCGTGGCCCAGGACCCCGTGATCGTAGGCCGTCTCGGCGTGCACCGTAAGGTCCAGGCCGGTCTGCTCCTGTTCCTCGCTCGCGCGGAAGCCCATCGTGGCGTCGAGCAGCCTGCCGATCCCGTATGTCACGGCGAACGCGTACACCGCCACCACGACCACCGCCACCAGCTGCCTGCCGAGCTGACCGAGCCCGCCGCCGTGGAGGAGGCCCTCGGCGCCGCCGGTCATCGAGTCCACGGCGAACACGCCGATGAGGAGCGTTCCGATGACACCGCCGACCAGATGGACGCCGACGACGTCCAGGGAGTCGTCATAGTTCAGCTTGAACTTCCAGCTCACGGCGTACGAGCAGACGACACCGGCGGCGAGGCCCACGACCAGCGCGCCGAGCAGGGAGACGGACCCGCAGGACGGGGTGATGGCGACCAGGCCCGCGACCGCGCCGGACGCGGCGCCCAGGGTCGTGGGGTGGCCGTCGCGCTTCTGCTCCACGAGGAGCCAGCCGAGCAGGCCCGTGCAGCCCGCGGAGAGGGTGTTGAGGAACGCGGCCGCCGCGAGGCCGTTGGCGCCGAGCGCTGAGCCCGCGTTGAAGCCGAACCAGCCGAACCACAGCAGACCGGCGCCCAGCATCACCATGGGCAGGTTGTGCGGGCGCATGGCGTCCTTCTTGAAGCCCATGCGCGGGCCCAGGACCAGGCACAGCGCCAGCCCCGAGGCACCGGAGACGATCTCCACGGGCAGCCCGCCGGCGAAGTCCAGGGCGCCCAGCTTCTCCAGGATCCAGCCGCCCGGCCCCCACACCCAGTGTGCGACCGGAACGTATACGAGCAGCGCCCACACCGGCACGAAGACCAGCCAGGCGCCGAACTTCGCCCGGTCCGCGACGGCACCGCTGACCAGCGCGGCCGTGATGATCGCGAAGGTGAGCTGGAAGGTGGCGAAGAGGACCGTGGGGACGGTGCCCTGGACGCTGTCCGGGCCGAGGCCGCTCATCCCGGCGTGCTCCAGCCCGCCGATGAGACCGCCGGCGGCGTCCTCGCCGAAGGTGAGTGAGTAGCCGGCCGCCAGCCACACCACCGTCACCAGGGCGATCGAGACGAAGCTCATCATCAGCATGTTGAGGACGCTCTTCGTGCGGACCATGCCGCCGTAGAAGAGGGCCAGACCCGGGGTCATGAGCAGGACGAGGGCGGTGGCGGCGAGCAGCCAGGCGGTGTCGCCGGTGTCGGCGCTTGCGGCGGCCAGAGGCACGGTGTCTCCAACAGGTGGGGGCTCCGGGGGCTCGTCAGAGATTCACCGGCCTGCGTTTCCGGTTGCGTACGGGTGTGTTTCCGTGACGTTTCGTTGCGTGAGGGTTTCGGGAAGCTCACCACGCCCGTCCGGTGCGGGGCGACTCCGGGGATCAGGGACAATGGGCGCCATGAGCGTTCGTACCCAGTCATCCGAAGAGCCGGCCGGAGCTGTCCACAGGGCTGGCTTCGCCTGCTTCGTGGGCCGCCCCAACGCGGGCAAGTCCACCCTCACGAACGCTCTGGTCGGCCAGAAGGTGGCGATCACGGCGAACCAGCCGCAGACGACGCGGCACACCGTGCGGGGCATCGTGCACCGCCCGGACGCGCAGCTGATCCTGGTGGACACCCCCGGGCTGCACAAGCCGCGCACGCTGCTGGGCGAGCGGCTCAACGACGTGGTGCGCACGACGTGGGCCGAGGTCGACGTGATCGGCTTCTGTCTGCCGGCGAACGAGAAGCTCGGCCCCGGCGACCGTTTCATCGCGAAGGAACTGGCGTCCATCAAGAAGACGCCGAAGATCGCGATCGTGACGAAGACCGACCTGGTGGACGGCAAGACGCTCGCCGAGCAGCTCATCGCGATCGACCAGCTCGGCAAGGAGCTCGGCTTCGAGTGGGCGGAGATCGTCCCGGTGTCGGCGGTCGGCGACAAGCAGGTGGGTCTGCTGGCCGACCTGATCGTCCCGCTCCTGCCGGAGGGGCCGGCGCTCTACCCCGACGGGGAGCTCACCGACGAGCCCGAGCAGGTCATGATCGCGGAGCTGATCCGCGAGGCCGCGCTGGAAGGCGTGCGCGACGAGCTGCCGCACTCCATCGCCGTCGTCGTCGAGGAGATGCTCCCGCGCGAGGACCGTCCCGCCGACAAGCCCCTCCTCGACATCCACGCCTTCGTCTACATCGAGCGTCCCAGCCAGAAGGGCATCATCATCGGCCCCAAGGGCAAGCGCCTGAAGGAGGTCGGCATCAAGTCCCGCAAGCAGATCGAGGCCCTGCTGGGCACACCCGTCTTCCTCGACCTGCATGTGAAGGTGGCGAAGGACTGGCAGCGGGATCCCAGGCAGTTGCGGAAGCTGGGGTTCTGAGGGGCTCTCGTCAGAGGGTCGCGGGCAGGCTTGCCCATACCGCGTTGCCGCCGGTGAGGGTCGAGCGGGTGATGCCCCAGACCTCGGCTATCTCCCGTACGAGCAGCAGGCCGCGGCCCCCCTCGTCGTCGGGGCCGGGGCAGCGGTCGGGTATGCCGCGGCCCGTGAGGTCGCCGTCGTGCACCTCCAGCCGGAAACGCGCGTCCGTCATCAGCTGGACGCCGCACAGGATCCGTTCGCTCAGCGTGTGCAGCACGGCGTTGGTCACCAGCTCGGACACGAGCAGCACCGCGTTCGCGGACAGCTCGTCGGGCACGTGCCACGCGTCCAGCCGTGCGCGCATCGCGTGGCGGGCGACTCTGACGCTGGTCCGCTGCGGTGGCAGCTCCAGCCAGTCGGTGCGGTCCGGGCGTACCGCGTCCAGGAACCGGGGAGTGGGTGTCGTGTGGGGGGACACGGCGATCGCCTTCCGTGGGGGGTGGGCGCAATCAAGGAAGGGATGAGCGGACAACGGACCGGCCGGGTGGGGGAGTTGCTGCTTCCGGAAGCCTGGTCACACAAGTAATCATGCTCGCAGAGCAGTTCACGCTGCAACCATCTGTCCGATGAGACCTGATGGGCGACGTCCCTCAGGCCGTGGGGCGCTGCGCCTCCAGCAGTTCCCGGTACCAGTGGTAGGACGCCTTCGGGGTCCGCTCCAGGGTGTCGAAGTCGACGTGGACCAGGCCGAAGCGGCGTGCGTAGCCCTCCGCCCACTCGAAGTTGTCGAGCAGGGACCACACGAAGTAGCCGCGCACATCGACGCCCGCCTCCACCGCCCGGTGCAGGGCCCGGACGTGGCCGTCCAGGTAGGCGATGCGGTCCTGGTCGTCGACGCCCGGGTACGAGCAGCCGTTCTCGGTGATGACCACCGGCGGGAGCCGGTCGCCGTAGCGTTCGCGGAAGGCGGTGAGGAGCTCGGTGAGCGCTTCGGGGACGACCGGCCAGCCGAAGTCCGTGACCGGGTGGCCCTCGATCTCGCGGACGGAGAAGGGCAGTTCGGCGGGCATGGTGATCCCGCCGAACTCGATCTCCGCGCCCTGCGGAGCACCCACCCTGGTCGGGGCGTAGTAGTTGATCCCGTACCAGTCGAGCGGCTCGGCGATCACCCTCAGGTCCGCCTCCACGTCCCCCGGCATCAGCTCGCCGATGCCGTCCGGATACCGCCCCAGCAGCAACGGGTCCGCGAACAGACGGTTCAGCAGCAGGTCGTAGAAGTCCGCGGCGTCCACGTCCGCCGCCTCGGCCGACGCCGCCCAGGTCGGGCCGTGCGAGTTGGCGACGCCGATGTCCGTGGCGCCCGAGGCGCGCAGGGCGCGGACGGCCAGGCCGTGGGCGAGCAGCTGGTGGTGGGCGGCCGGCAGCGCGTCGAACAGCAGCTGCTTCCCCGGTGCGTGCACGCCCAGGGCGTGGCCCAGCAGGGTGTGCTCGGCGGGCTCGTTCAGGGTGATCCACTTCGTCACCCGGTCGCCGAGGCGGCCCGCGACCGTCGACACGTACGCGGCGAAGCGCTCGGCGGTGTCCCGCTCCAGCCAGTCCAGGTCGGTCGGCAGGTCCCAGTGGAACAGGGTCGGCACCGGGCGGATCCCCGCCGCGCACAGGTCGTCGACCAGCCGGTCGTAGAAGTCCAGGCCCTTCTCGGAGCGCACCCGCGGCCACGAGATCGAGAAGCGGTAGGCGTCCACGCCGAGGCCGGCCAGCAGGGCCACGTCCTCGCGGTGGCGGTGGACGTGGTCGCAGGCGACCGCGGCCGTCGAGCCGTCCTTCACCCGTCCCGGCACGGCCGTGAAGGCGTCCCACACGGACGGCTCGCGTGCGTCCGCGCCGCCCTCGATCTGGTGCGCGGAGGTGGACACGCCCCAGAGGAAGCCGGCCGGGAAGCGGGGGATCGGGTTGCCTGCGTCAGTCGCCATGCGCTGGATCATCCGTACCGGCGGTAACGGAAGTCAACGCCCGGGCGGGAAGGAGCTGTTGCGCCCCTGCTGTCACCTGCCCGCCGTTACGTGCCGCTGCCGGCATGCGCCCGCTGCCGCGCCTTGCTGTCGCGCGCCCGCCGTCACTCGCTGACGCACGCGGCCGTCGCCACGTGCCCGCTGTCACGCCTTGCTGTCGCGCGCCCGCCGTCACTCGGTGACGCACGCGGCCGTCGCCACGCCCTGCCGGCATGCGCCCGCCGTCACCCGCTGTGCGCACGGCCGTCGCCACGCGCCGCTGCCGCGCCTTGCTGTCACGCGCCCGCCGCCACCCGCTGTGCGCACGCGGCCGTCGCGACGCGCCCGCCGGCACGCCCGGCCGCTATGCCCCTTCCTTCAGCACCCGGGAGATCAGCCTGCGCTGCTCGTCGGTCAGCCGGGGGTCCGCGCAGTACACGGTCTTGCCGTCCACCGTGAGCTGGTAGGCGAACCCGTCCGGGACCCCGACCGGAGGCGTGCTCCGCCCGGCGGCCAGGGCCTGATCGGCCAGCGCGTGCCATTCCGGGGCATCGGGCCGGTCCGCGGTGTCCACCTCGGCGTACCGCTCGATGCCCGCGAACCCGCCCGTGCGCCTCACCTGAATCCGCATGGCACCTGTCTAGTACGGAACTACAGGGTCCGCACCCCGACCTGCTCCCAGGCCTTCGAGACGGCGTCCAGTTCCTCCCCGTCGCCGAAACGCTCCCGGGCGGCCTTCACGGTGAGGGCGGCGAAGTCGGCGAACATCGCCTGCTGCTCCAGCTCGCCGCCGGTCAGGACGTCGTACCAGACCTGTCCGGCCCGCTCCCAGGCGTGGCCGCCGAGGGCCGTGGCGGCCAGGTAGAAGGCGTGGTTCGGGATGCCCGAGTTGATGTGTACACCGCCGTTGTCGCGGCCGGTGCGCACGAAGTCGTCCATGGTCGCCGGCTGCGGGTCCTTTCCGAGGACGTCGTCGTCGTACGCCGTGCCCGGCGCCTTCATGGAGCGCAGTGCCGTGCCCGTCACCCGCGGGGCGAGCAGACCCGCGCCGATCAGCCAGTCGGCCTCGGCGGCGGTCTGGCCGAGCGTGTACTGCTTGATCAGGGCGCCGAAGACGTCCGACAGGGACTCGTTGAGCGCGCCGGGCTGGCCGAAGTAGGTGAGGTTGGCCGTGTACTGCGTGACGCCGTGCGCGAGTTCGTGGCCGATGACGTCGATCGGGATGGTGAAGTCGAGGAAGATTTCCCCGTCCCCGTCCCCGTCGCCGAAGACCATCTGCTCGCCGTTCCAGAAGGCGTTGTTGTAGTCGCGGTCGTAGTGCACCGTCGCGTTCAGCGGGAGGCCGTCGCCGTCGATCGAGTCGCGCCGGTAGGCCTGGAGGAACAGCTCGAAGGTGGCGCCGAGGCCCGCGTAGGCGCGGTTGACGGTGGCGTCCCTGCCGGGCTTGTCGCCCTCGCCGCGGACCTTGTGGCCGGGCAGGTCGGTGCCGTGCCGGGCGTCGTGGATCGTGCGCTGCGGCTTGCCGTCGGCGACCGCGGCGACGGCGGTCGCGCCGATGACCGTGGTGAGGCGGCGCTGGGTGCGCTCGAAGGCGTCACGCTGCAGGGTGCGGCGGGCGGGTCCGGCGAGTGCGGGGTCCTCGGCCTGGGCGAGCTTGTCGAGGACGTGGGGCGGAACGATGGTGCAGAAGACGGGCTCGAAGCCCCCGTGAGTCGTCATGCCCGGCACCCTTGCACTGCGTGACGAAGCTGTCACTAGTCGCCACCATGATTGGTGAAATACCGGGACAACGACCCTCACGCTCCGTGCAGAGTGCTATGGCGAAGTGGTATAGCGCACTTTTTATCCCATTTGGGCGTACGGTCCCGCATACTGATACGACCCCACGCGCCGGGGAGAGGCTCGGCTAGCATGCTGCGCATCATGCGTTTCGGGCTGCTTCTCCTTAGCTGCCGCGGCGAGGGCCTGTAGTCGAGGCCGACTCCCTCCCCGCGGAGCTTGGTGCTGCGTCGTCGGCCGTCCTTCCGGACACCCTCTGAGGAGCCCTAAGCATCATGGCGAACCGCCAGCAGCCCAGTTCCATGCCGATCCACAAGTACGGCCGCTACGAGCAGGTCGACATCCCGGACCGCACCTGGCCGGAGCAGCGCATCACCACCGCCCCCCGCTGGCTCTCCACCGACCTGCGCGACGGCAACCAGGCCCTGATCGACCCCATGTCGCCCGCCCGCAAGCGCGCCATGTTCGACCTGCTGGTCAAGATGGGCTACAAGGAGATCGAGGTCGGCTTCCCGGCCTCCGGCCAGACCGACTTCGACTTCGTGCGCTCCATCATCGAGGAGCCCGGGGCCATCCCCGACGACGTCACCATCTCCGTACTGACCCAGGCCCGCGAGGACCTGATCGAGCGCACGGTGGAGTCCCTGAAGGGCGCCAAGCGCGCCACGGTCCACCTGTACAACGCCACCGCCCCGGTCTTCCGCCGGGTCGTCTTCCGCGGCTCCAAGGACGACATCAAGCAGATCGCCGTCGACGGCACCCGGCTGGTCATGGAGTACGCCGAGAAGCTGCTGGGTCCCGAGACCGAGTTCGGCTACCAGTACAGCCCGGAGATCTTCACCGACACCGAGCTGGACTTCGCGCTGGAGGTCTGCGAGGCGGTCATGGACGTCTGGCAGCCCGGGCCGGGCCGCGAGATCATCCTGAACCTGCCGGCCACCGTGGAGCGTTCCACGCCGTCCACGCACGCCGACCGGTTCGAGTGGATGGGCCGCAACCTCTCCCGCCGCGAGCACGTCTGCCTGTCGATCCACCCGCACAACGACCGCGGCACCGCCGTCGCCGCCGCCGAGCTGGCCCTGATGGCCGGCGCCGACCGTGTCGAGGGCTGCCTGTTCGGGCAGGGCGAGCGCACCGGCAACGTCGACCTGGTCACCCTGGGCATGAACCTGTTCTCGCAGGGCGTCGACCCGCAGATCGACTTCTCCGACATCGACGAGATCCGTCGCACGTGGGAGTACTGCAACCAGATGGAGGTCCACCCGCGCCACCCGTACGTGGGCGACCTGGTCTACACGTCCTTCTCCGGCTCCCACCAGGACGCCATCAAGAAGGGCTTCGACGCCATGGAGGCCGACGCCGCCGCCAAGGGCGTCACCGTCGACGACATCGAGTGGGCCGTCCCCTACCTGCCCATCGACCCCAAGGACGTCGGCCGCTCCTACGAGGCGGTCATCCGGGTCAACTCGCAGTCCGGCAAGGGCGGTATCGCCTACGTCCTGAAGAACGACCACAAGCTGGAACTGCCGCGCCGGATGCAGATCGAGTTCTCGAAGCTGATCCAGGCGAAGACGGACGCCGAGGGCGGCGAGGTCACGCCGAAGGACATCTGGGCCGTCTTCCAGGACGAGTACCTGCCGAACCCCGACAACCCGTGGGGCCGGATCCAGGTGCGCAACGGCCAGTCGACGACCGACACCGACGGCGTGGACACGCTGAAGGTGGAGGCCACGGTCGACGGCCAGGACACCGTTCTGACCGGAACGGGCAACGGTCCGATCTCGGCCTTCTTCGACGCCCTGCAGTCCGTCGGCATCGACGTACGCCTGCTGGACTACCAGGAGCACACGATGAGCGAGGGTGCCTCCGCGCAGGCCGCCTCCTACATCGAGTGCGCGATCGACGACAAGGTCCTGTGGGGCATCGGAATCGACGCCAACACCACCCGGGCCTCGCTGAAGGCCGTGGTCTCGGCCGTCAACCGCGCGGCTCGCTGACCAGCCGTACGGGTCTGCGGCCACCGGCCGCCCACGGATGCCGCAGGGGCTCCGTCCGCCGTTGTCCGGCGGGCGGAGCCCCGTCGCATACCGGCCATTTGCTGTGGAGGTCACGGAAAGGTCTCCTCCGGGGTGCTGACTCCTCGTCTTGGATGTGGCTAACATCACGCAAGCGCGGCGACGTTGCCGTGCGGCGTGACGGAGGTGCGACGTGCTGCCAGGACGGGGACGAAACGGCCATGCCGCCAGGCTTTCTCGCATCCTGGGCACCCGAACCGCGTGGACGGCCGCCGGTGACGGAGAGTTCTTCTGCCCCGGCTGCGGCGGCGACCGCAACTACCAGCGGCTGACCGGACAACGCCGCTTCACCTTGCTCGGCCTGCCCGTGCTGCCGCGCGGCGAGACCGGGCCGGTCGTGGAGTGCGCGGCCTGCCGCCGCCACTTCGGCACCGACGTCCTCGATCATCCGACCACCACCCGCTTCTCCGCGATGCTCCGCGACGCCGTGCACACCGTCGCCCTCGCGGTGCTGGCGGCGGGCGGCGCCGGATCCCGCACGGCACTGGAGGCGGCCGTCCTCGCCGTGCGAGCGGCCGGCTTCGACGACTGCACGGAGGAGCAGCTGGCCGCCCTCGTCGAGGCGCTGGAGGCCGACACCGGCCGGATCGCCGGTGAACCCTGCGGTGCGGGGCTGGCCATAGAGCTCCACGAGGCGCTGGACCCGCTCACTCCGCACCTCGCCGCCGTCGGCCGCGAATCGATCCTGCTGCAGGGCGCCCGCATCGCCCTGGCGGACGGCCCGTACACCCCGGCCGAGCGGGACGTGCTCGCGACGGTGGGGGCGGCGCTCACCATCTGCTCCGACGACGTGACCCGCCTGCTCGCCGCGGCGGCGCGCACCCCCTCGTAGGGCCGCCCCCTGTTACTCCCCGGGGAGCAACGCGCCGCCGGGACCGCCCCCCGCAGTACCCCTCGACTCGACCTCACGCCCGACGAACCGGCCCCCGTCCGGCGGGAGTCTGGAGACCGATCCAGACACCCGACCGGAGGGAGCCGGACACATGGGGGCCGTAAGGACGCGCACCGGGCCGAGGCGGGCCGTGCCCTGGGTGGTGGTCGGGCTGTGGCTGGCCGCGCTCGTGCTGGTCGGACCGCTCGCGGGCAGGTTCGCCGACATCCAGCAGAACCGCGCGGTCGACTACCTGCCCGACAGCGCCGACTCCACCCAGGTGGCGAGGATCCAGGACGAACTGCCCGGCGGCGAGGCGACCGACCTGGTGCTCGTCTACCACCGCGGCGGTGGACTGACCGGCGCCGACCGGCGCACCGCCGACGAGCAGATCACCGAGGTGAGCGAGGCCTACGACCTGACCGGGGAACCGAAGGGCATCCCGTCGAAGGACGGCTCCACCCTGATGTACCCGGTCTCCACCACCCAGCCCGGCCAGGACGACGAGGCCCGGGACGCCTTCGTCGACGGGGTGCGGGACATCGCCGAGGGCGGCGGCGGACTGAGCGTCGAGGTCGGCGGGCCCGGCGCGCTGAACACCGACATGAACGAGGTGTTCGGGACCCTCGACGCCACGCTGCTGTTCGCCACGCTCGGCGTCGTCACCGTGCTGCTCGTCCTCATCTACCGCAGCCCCTTCCTCTGGCTGGTGCCGCTCGCCGTGGCGGGTGTCGCCGCCGCCGTGGCGATGGCCGCAGGGTACGGACTGCACGAGCTGTTCGACGTCACCGTCACCGGCCAGAGCGGCGGCGTGATGACCGTGCTCGTCCTCGGTGCGGGCACCGACTACGCGCTGCTGATCGTCTCCCGCTACCGCGAGGAACTACGGCGCCACGAGCGGCCGTACGACGCCATGCGTGCCGCACTGCGCGGCTGCGGACCGGCCGTCCTGGCCTCCTCGGGGACCGTCGCGGCCGGGCTGCTGTGCCTGCTCGCCGCGGACCTCAACAGCAGCCGCGGCATGGGACCGGTCGGCATGGTCGGGGTGCTGGCCGCGCTGGTCGCCATGACGACCCTGCTGCCGGCGGTCCTGGTGCTGCTGGGGCGGCGCGTCTTCTGGCCGCTGATCCCCGCGTTCGGCAGCGAGGCCAAGGCCCGGCGGTCGCTGTTCGCCGCGATGGGCTCCTCGGCGGCACGGCGCCCCGCCACCGTGCTCGCCGGCGGTGCCGTGCTGCTCGGCGCCCTCGCGCTCGGCACGCTCAACCTGTCCGGCAGCCTGAAGCAGGAGGACTCCTTCACCGAACGGCCCGAATCCATCACTGCCATGCAGACCCTGGCGCGGGAGTATCCCGAGCGCAGCAGCCGGCCCGTGACCGTCATCGCGCCCGAACAGCGGGCCGGGGCGGCCGCCGACCGGGCCCGCACGATTGAGGGCGTCGCCGAAGTGGTTCCCGGCCGCAGCGGCTCGGGCTGGAGCGAGATCGCCGTCTTCACCACCGCCGCCCCCGAGACCCCGGCCGAGACCCGGACCATCGAGGCGCTGCGGGCCTCGCTCGACCCCATGGGTGCGTATGCCGGCGGGCCCAGCGCCCAGCAGATCGACCTGGCCGACAGCGAGTCACGGGACCGGAAGGTGATCGTGCCACTGGTGCTGGCCGCCGTGTTCGTCATCCTGGTCGGCCTGTTGCGCAGTCTGGTCGCGCCGCTGCTGTTGCTGGCCGCCGTGGTGGCGGTCTGGGGCGCCGCGCTCGGCATCGGTGGGCTGGTGTTCGAGCCGGTGCTGGGATTCGCCGGGACCGATCCCGGACTCGGGCTGCTGTCCTTCGTGTTCCTGGTCGCCCTCGGCGTCGATTACGGCATCTTCCTGATGCACCGGATGCGGGAGGAGTCCGTGCGCGGGGCAGAGCCGGAGGCCGCGGCGCTCACCGCGCTGCGGACGACCGGCGGGGTCATCGCCTCCGCGGGTGTGGTGTTGGCGGCGACATTCGCGGTGCTGACCACGCTGCCGATGGTGGGGCTGGTGGAGCTCGGATTCGTCATCGCTGTGGGGGTGTTGCTGGACACATTCCTGGTGCGGACGTATCTGGTGACGACGGTGAGTGTGCTGCTGGGGCGGTGGGTGTGGTGGCCGGGGAGGCTCTCGCGTGCACCGGAACCGCTCGTTGAGGCTGAGGGCGGGGCGTTGCGCAGCCCGGCGGAGCGGGGTGCCGCCGCGCCCACCCGTGCCGCCACTGGCGGCACGCATGCCCGCAGCTAGGGCGGAGCGAAGTTCCCGCAGCCAAGCAGGGCCCCCTCCCGCAGGGGGCCCGTTCAGCCGAGGATGATGCCCGTGCAGGCACCCACCACCCCGCAGACGACCTGGTCGCGGTCCGCCGAGCGGATCATCGGCGTGATCAACCGTGACCCCCTGAACGCCCCGCACGCCGCCCGCAACGACGCGCTGCTCGCCGTCGTCGCCGCGGTGCTCGCCGTCGCCCTGGCCCTGCTCGTCGACGACGGGCGCCGGCCCGACGCGCTGGGCTGGACGCTGCTGGTCGCCTGCAACGTGCCGATCGCGTGGCGGCGCCGGCAACCGCTGCTCGTGCTGCTCGCGGTCGTGGCCTGCGTCGCCCCGTACCACGCCCTCGACAACACCCACTCCGCGCCGACCCCGGCGACGTACATCGCCCTCTACACCGTCGCCGTGACCGGCCGGCCCCTGCGCACCGTCCTGGTCGGCGCCGGCGTCATCGGCCTCTCGGTCAGCGTGATGCTCACCGTCAGCATGCACGAGGCGCTGGAGGTGCTCCGCATCTCGGGCTGGGTCGTGGCCGTGCTGTTCTGCGGTGTCGACGTGCGCGTCTACCGCCAGTACGTCGCCTCGATCGTGGAGCGGGCCGAACGGGCCGAACGGACCCGGGAGGAGGAGGCCCGGCGGCGGGTCGCCGAGGAGCGGCTGCGGATCGCCCGGGACCTGCACGACCTGCTCGCCCACAGCATCACCCTCATCGGCGTGCAGACCTCCGTCGCCGCCCACGTCCTGTCCGCAGACCCCGAGCGGCTCGACCGGGAGACGGTGGCCAAGGCCCTCGACGACATCGCCGAGACCTGCCGCAGCGCCCGCGGCGAACTCCGTACGACCCTGGACGTGCTGCGCGAGCACGGCCCCCCGGACGCCCGCGGCCCGCTGCCGGGCCTCGGCGGGCTGCCCGACCTGGCGGAGGCGGCGCGGCTGGCCGGCGCCCGGGTCGAGCAGACCGTACGCGTGGGGCAGGCACCGCCCGCCGTCGGCGCCGCCGCCTACCGCATCGTGCAGGAGGCACTGACGAACGCCGTGCGGCACGCGGGGCCGGAACCGGCCGTCCACGTCGAACTGGACGAACGGCAGGGCGCCCTGCACCTGTCGGTCCGCGACGACGGCACCGGCCCGGCCCCGGGCGGCACCCCGGGATTCGGGCTCGTCGGGATGCGGGAGCGGGCCCGCAGCGTCGGTGGCACACTCGACGCCGGACCGCGTGCCGGGGGCGGATTCGAGGTGACGGCGGTCCTGCCGCTGACCATGACGGGGGAGAGAGCCGGATGACCGTACGGGTGCTGCTCGCGGACGACCAGACGCTGGTGCGGGAGGCGTTCGCGATGCTGGTGGAGTCGGCCCCGGACATGGAGGTCGTCGGCCAGGCCGCCACCGGCCGGCAGGCCCTCGAACTGGCCCGCGGCGCACGCCCCGACCTCGTGGTGATGGACATCCGCATGCCCGACCTGGACGGCATCGAGGCGACCCGGCTCATCGCGGCCGACGAGGACCTCGCGGGCGTAAGGGTCCTGGTCCTCACCACCTACGACACCGACGAGAACATCGTCGAGGCGCTGCGGGCCGGTGCCTCCGGGTTCCTGGTGAAGGACACCCGGCCGGCCGAACTCCTCGACGCCATCCGCACGGTCGCCGCCGGCGAGGCCCTCCTCTCGCCCGGCCCCACGGCACGGCTGATCCAGCGGTTCCTGCGCAGCCCCCGCGCACCCGGGACGGGCGGGCCCGAGTGCCTGTCCGGGCGGGAGCGGGAGGTGCTCGCGCTCGTCGCGCGCGGCCTCAACAACACGGAGATCGGCGACGCGCTCGGCCTGAGCCCGCTCACCGCGAAGACGCACGTCAGCCGCATCATGGGCAAGCTGGCGGCACGGGACCGGGCCCAGCTCGTCATCGTCGCCTACGAGTCGGGGATGGTGACGCCGGGCAGCGTCTGACGGACCGGCCCACTAGAGCAGTCCGGCCGCCGCGAGGTATTTCCCGACCTGCTCCACCTCGTCCGGTGCCAGCGGGATCTGCGGCTGTGCCGTCGCCGGGCAGTCGATGACGCCGCGCAGGTGCAGCGCGGCCTTGAACGCCCCGATCGCCGAGGAGTTCGGGCCCATGCGGGCCGGGTCGCCGACCGTCACCATGCCGAACAGGGCACACAACCGCTCCTGTTCGGCGCGCGCCCCGTCCCGATCCCCGGCGCGGCACAGCCGGTCCAGGCGTACGTAGCCGTGCGGGTCGACGTTGCCGAGGCCCGGCACCGTGCCGTCCGCGCCGATCGCGAGGGCCGCGTCGACGATCAGCTCGGACCCGGTCAGCACGCTGAAGCCGGTGATGCCCCGGCGCTCCCGGACGCCCGTCACGACCTGGCGGAAGGCGGCCAGGTCACCGCTGGAGTCCTTGAGCCCGGCCACCACCCCGTCGGCGGCGAGTTCCAGCACCACGTCGGCCGGCAGCTTCGTGTGGACGGCGACCGGCAGGTCGTAGGCGATGACCGGGACCGGGCTCGCGGCCGCGATGGCGCGGTAGTGGCGGGCGATCTCCGCGGGGTGGGTGCGGGCGTAGAACGGGGCGGTGACGACGACCGCGTCCGCGCCCGCCGCCGTCACCGACGCGACATGGTCCAGGACCCGTGGCGTCGTCATGTCGATCGCCCCGGCCAGCACCGGGAGTTGCCCGCCCACATGGCCCCCGACCGACTCCACGACCAGCCTGCGCTGCCGGTCCGGCAGGAACGCCGCCTCCGAGGTCGAGCCGAGGACGAACAGTCCGTGCACCCCGCCGGCCACCAGATGGTCGACCAGCCGGAGCAACGAGGGGACGTCCACCTCACCGTCCGGTGTCAGGGGTGTGCAGACGGGCGGGATGACACCGGTCAGCGGGCTGAACGTCATGGGGCCTCCATCGGGTCGCGCCGGCGGACGAGGTCGCGGGTCGGCTCGTCCTCCCCGACAGGATGGTGGCAGCGGTAGCGGTGTGCGGGCGCCGACGCGGCGGAGAAGCCCGGCATCTCCTGCGCGCAGGCCCCGTCCGCCTTCCAGCAGCGCGTGCGGAACGGGCAGCCGCTCGGCGGGCGGGTCGCCGACGGCACCGGGCCGGTCAGCGGGATGGGGTCGACCGGGTCGAGCAGGCCGGGCGTGGCGGAGAACAGGGCGCGGGTGTAAGGGTGCCGGGCCCGGCCGGTGACCAGGGCGGCCGGGGAGTCCTCCACGATCCGGCCCAGGTACATGGTGATCACCCGGTCGCTCATCCGCCGTACCGTGCGGATGTCGTGGGAGACGAACACCAGGGCCAGGCCCAGGCGTTCCTTCAGGTCGAGCAGGAGGTTGAGGATCTGCGCGCGGACCGACACGTCCAGGGCGCTGGTCGGTTCGTCCGCCACGACCAGGCCCGGGTCCAGCGCGAGCGCCCGGGCGATCGCGACGCGCTGGCGCTGCCCGCCCGACAGCTGGGCAGGCAGAGCGGCGGCGAGGGCCCCGGGGAGACCCACGAGGGACATCAGCTCACGCACTCTCTCCTCACGTCGGCCTTTCGTGCCGCGCTCGTGCACGTCGAGCGGGTCCCGCAGGATCTGCCGGACGGTCAGACGGCGGTTCAGGGCCGTCGACGGGTCCTGGAAGACCATGCCGATGCCGCCGCCGACGGCCCTGCGGCGCTGGGCGGCCGGCATCGCCCACAGGTCGCGGCCCTGGAACGACACCGTCCCCCGCGTCGGCCGCTCCGCCCCGACCAGCACCTTCGCCAGCGTCGACTTGCCGCAGCCGGACTCGCCGACCACCCCCACGGTCTCGCCCGGCGCGACGGCCAGATCGACGCCGGTCAGCGCGTGGACCCGGTCCCGGGTGAACAGGCCCCCGCTGCGGGCCTTGTGGACGACGTGCGCGTCCGCCAACTCCACCAGCGCGTTCATGACACCGCCTCGGTCTCCGTGGCCGCCGGCCGCACGGCCGGGTGATGACAGGCCACCGTGTGCCCGGGAGGGCCGGCCAGGACCGGAGCCGTCGTACGGCACACCTCGGCCACGCGCGGACACCGGCCGGCGAAGCGGCACCCCGCGGGGAAGTCCGCCGGGGACGGCACGACGCCCCTGATCTGCGTCATCCGCTCCTGTGCCGACTCCAGCGACAGCACGCTGCCGAGCAGGCCGCGCGTGTAGTGGTGGGCCGGTGCCTCCACCAGGTCGGCGGTCACGCCCGTCTCCACGATCTGACCGCCGTACATCACCACCACCCGGTCGGTGACGTCCGCGACCAGCGCCAGGTCGTGCGAGACGAGGATCAGGGCGAAACCGAGCTCCTCGCGCAGCCGCAGCAGCAGCTCCACGACCTGGGCCTGCACGGTCACGTCCAGGGCGGTCGTCGGCTCGTCCGCGACGATCAGCCGTGGATCGCGGGACAGGGCCATGGCGATCAGGACGCGCTGGCGCTGGCCTCCGGACAGCTCGTGCGGGTAGCTGCGCAGGGTGCGCTCGGGGTCGAGGCCGACCATCGTCAGCAGCTCCGCCGGACCGCGGCGCCCGCCACGCCGCACGACCTGCTTCAGCTGCGCGCGGATCGTCATCGCCGGGTTCAGCGACGACAGGGCGTCCTGGTAGATCATCGCCATGTCGTGGCCGAGCAGCCTGCGCCGCGCGCGCATCGGCTCGGCGAGCAGATCCCGCTGGAGGAATCGGACCTGGCCGGCGACCCGCGCCCCCTTCGGCTCCAAGCCCATGATCGCCAGCGCGGTGAGGGACTTGCCGCAGCCCGACTCGCCGACCAGCCCGAGCACCTCCCCGGGGTGCACCTCGAAGCTGATGCCGTCCACGACGTCGACGCCGCCGTGCCGTCGGTCGAAGCCGATGACCAGGTTCTCCACGGCGAGCAACGGCTGCCCGTCCCGGGCCACGTGCCGGGCCCGGGCCCGCAGCCTGCGGGCCGCCTCCGCCAGACCGGGCAGCGGCACGACCTCCCCGCCGCCGGGCTCCGCGGCCGCCGGCCGGTCGTCCTGCGGTGCGTCCACCTCCCGCGCCGAGGGCGCCGCCCAGGCGTCCGACACCCCCTCGGACAGGATGTTCAGCGACAGCACCGTCACCAGCATCAGCAGCCCGGGGAACACCGTCGCCCACCAGCCGCCGGTCAGCACCATGTTCTTGCCGTCCGCGATGACACTGCCCCAGGACGGGTCCGGCGGTCGCACCCCCGCCCCGATGAACGACAGCGACGCCTCGAACACGATCGCCTCGGCGACCTGGACCGTGCAGAACACCAGCACCGGCGCCGCACAGTTGACCGCCACGTGCCGCAGCACGATGTAGGGCGTCCGCGCGCCGATCACCCGTTCCGCCGTCACATAGTCCTCGCCGTACTGGTCGAGGACGTTCGCCCGGACCACCCGCGCCACCGGCGGCGTGAACAGGAACGCGATCGCGCAGATCAGCACCGTGATGCCACCGCCGAAGACCGCCACCAGCACCGCGGCCAGCGCGATGCCCGGGAAAGCCATCACGACGTCCAGGCAGCGCATCAGCGTCTCGTCGACCGCCTTGCGCGAGGTCGCCGCGACCGCCCCGAGCAGCGCACCGGCCACCAGGGCGGTCCCCGTGGCGCCGAGCCCGATCGCGAGCGACCAGCGCGCCCCGTACATCAGCCGGCTGAGGATGTCCCGGCCGAGGCTGTCCTGGCCCATCCAGTGCTCGGCGGACGGATGGCCGGTGCCGTCGGCCGGTGGCCGCTGGTCGAGCGGGTCGTACGGGGCGAGGAGCGGGGCCAGCAGCGCCACCAGGGCGACGACGGCCAGGAAGCAGACGGCGATCTTCGACAGCGGCGGTAGCCGGCGCAGGCCGCGCAGCCGTACGCCGGGCCGGGACAGCGCCGCCGTGAGGCTCTTCCGCGTCATCATGGCGTCGCATCCCTCAGTCGCGGGTTGACCAGCAGGTACAGGACGTCGATGACGAGGTTCACGACGACGAATCCGGCCGCCGTGGTCAGTACGACGCCCTGGACCACGGCCGGATCGCCGTTCTTCACGGCGTCGATCATCAGCTTGCCCATGCCGGGCAGCGAGAAGATCGTCTCGATGACGACCGCGCCGCCGAGGAGGTAGCCGACCCGCAGCCCGAGCACGGTGAGGGGATTGATCAGGGCGTTTCGCAGAACGTTGCGCCCCACCACCACCCGGGGCGGCAGCCCGCTCCCGATCGCCGTCCGGACGTAGTCCTTGTCGAGCTCCTCCACGACCGCCGTCCGCACGATCCGGGTCAGCTGCGCCGCCACCGGCAGGGAGAGGGCGAGCGCCGGGAGCGTCATCGTCCTCAGCCAGCCGGTGAGGGAGTCGGCCGGGTTGATGTAGCCGCCGGTCGGGAACCAGCCCAGGTCGACCGCCAGGTACTGGATCATCAGCAGCGCCAGCCAGAAGCCGGGCGCGGCGACACCGGTCAGCGACACCACACGGATGATCTGGTCGGGCAGCCGGTCCCGGTGGATCGCCGCGGTCACCCCGCCCACGAGGGACAGCACGACGGCGATGCCCAGACCGAGGAACGTCAGCTGCAGGGTGAGCGGCAGCGCGGTGGTGACCTGGTCGATCACCGGCGCCCGGGTCAGCGCGCTGGTGCCCAGGTCGCCGTGGAGCAGATCGGCGACGAAGTCGGCGTAGCGCACCGGCAGGGGATCGAGCAGGCCGTGTTCCTCGCGGAAGTCGTGCAACTGCTGCGGTGTGGGGTTGGCGCCCTGGAAGAACGCGGACGCCGGGTCGACGTCGGAGAACCGCATCACCAGGAACACGAACAGCACGATGCCGAGCGTCAGGGGCACGAGCAGGGCGAGACGGCGGAGCAGGATGCGCGCGACGGCCGTCATCCGCTAGGCCCACCTGGCCTGGAGCAGGTTGATGCCCGGGTACGGCTGGGCCCTTATCCCGCTGAGCCGCGCCGGGTCCCAGGCCGTCATCAGCTCGTTGTGGACGACCGGGTACAGCACGGCCTGTTCGGCGACGACGTCGATGCAGTCCTGGACGATCGCCTTCTTCCTCGCCGGGTCGGGCTCCCGGGTGGCCCGGTCCATGTCCCTGAAGAGCTGCCTGGCGACGGGGTCGGCGGCCCAGCGGGTGTACTGCATCCAGAGGTTCTCGGGGCCGTAGTTGTAGTGCATGATCAGGTCGGCGTCGAGGCCGAACTGGTTGGGGTTCGAGGCGGCGGCGACGACCTGGTAGTCCTGCTTCTGGTCCAGCTTCGTGAACACGGCGGTGGTCTCCTGCGGGGACAGGGTCGTCTTCACCCCGATCGCGTCCCAGGACGCCTTGATGGTGGGCAGGCAGTCGACGATCCAGCTGACGTTGACGGCCAGGATGTCGATGCTCAGCCCCTTGACCCCGGCCTCCTCCAGCAGGGCCTTCGCCTTGCCGGGGTCGTGGTCGTAGACCGTCTTCGCCCGGCGGTAGGACGGGTTGGCCTCGTCGAGGAACGAACTGGAGGGTCTGCCGTGGCCCTTGAGCGCGACCTCCACCATCTTCTCGCTGTCGATGGCGTAGTGCAGCGCCTGGCGCACCCGCACGTCGTCGAACGGCTTGTGGGCGGTGTTGAACATCAGGAACAGGTTGTTCATCCCGGCCCCGCCGGCGACCGTCATGCCCCCGCTCTCCAACTGCCCGATGTTGGCGTACGGGATGTTGTCGGCGATCTGCGCGCCCGCGCTCGACCCCGAGATCTTCGCGACGCGGGGGGCGGCGTCCACGATCGTCAGCCAGTTCATCTTCCGGAAGGCGGGCCTGCGGGGCCCGTTGTAGCCGTCGAACGCCTCGAAGGTCGTGTTGGACTTCGGATGGTGCGCGGTCTGCCGGTACGGTCCCGAGCCGATCGCCTTGCCCCTGATGGCGTCGTCCCAGGCGCCCGGCCGGGAGAACACGTGCCTGGGCATGATCTTGGCGAGCGTCAGCCGCGAAAGCCCGTCGGGGAAGGGGAATCTCAACACCAGCTCGACGTTCCGCGCGTCGACCTTCCGGACCTCCTTCAGCCAGCTCGCGAAGAAGCCCTTGGCGAGGGTCTGGGTGTCCGGGTCGAGGATCCGCTCGAAGACGAAGACGACATCGTCGGCGGTGACGGGCTTGCCGTCGTGGAACGTCGCACCCGCCCGCAGTGTGAATCTCCACGTGGTGCCGTCCGGGTCCTTCGGCACCTCGGTCGCCAGCGCGGCGTACGGCTGGCGCGAGATCGGGTCCGTGTCCAGCAGCCCCTCGTAGATGTGGTGGTTGGCGGCCATGCTGAACGCCGACGCCGTCTGCGTGGGATCCCAGCTGCCGTCGTTGCCGTAGCCGATCACGGCGGTGAGGGTCCGGTCCCGGCCGCCGCTGCCGGTCTCGTTGGTGGACTCCGGCCCCGACGAGCAGGCCGACAGCGACGCGGAGACGGCGGCGGCCGCGCCCAGCGCGCCCGTGTACTTCAGGAACGCCCGGCGGTGCGGCGCCGGCACGTCGGGGGTCACGTCGCGCACGGGTCCTCCAGCGAGGTCTGGGGGGAGGGGACTGGCAGCGGAGATACGACGTCCTACGTCCGGTTGGTCAGCGTGACCATAGGAGGGGCCGTAGGGGTGGTCAAGGTCTCGCACACGAATGGCGTAGCCGCCAGAGGTGGGACCAATGGCACTGCGCCACCAGGGGGGTTGACGGTGCATCAGCCCTGGTGCGGCACCGGATGTGGGGCCGGGGCGGAACGCCGGACGTCCGCTTCCGGGCCGAATCCGTCACCGGGCGGACGGGAGCGGACCAGGATGAAGGGCGTGAGCGAACTGTGGAACGAAAGTGACGCCGGCGTCCTGAGGCTGCCGTCCGGCCGGCTGGTACGGGGCCGGGGCCTGCGCCACCCCCCGGACCCCGGGGCGCCCCCGCCCTCCTACGGTGTCTACCTGCTGGGCCGGCAACCGCCCGAGGTCCCCTGGGAATCCGCCTGGATCCGCTGGCCCGACTTCCGCCTCCCGGCGGACCGGGCGGCCGCCCGAGCGGTGCTGGCCGACGCGTGGGAACGCAGCGCCGGGGAGCGGGTGGAACTCGCCTGCGGAGGCGGCCGGGGCCGCACGGGCACGGCACTGGCCTGCCTGGCGGTGCTGGAGGGGGTGCCGGGGGAGGAGGCGGTGGCTTACGTGCGGCGGCACTACGACCGGCATGCGGTGGAGACGCCGTGGCAGCGGCGGTACGTGCGCCGGTTCGGCGAGGGGTGAATCCCGTCTCGCCGGTACGGGCGCCAGTTCGGCCAGGGAGGAGCCTCTCCTTCGGCACGGCACCTCATACCTTGGTCGCGATGCCGTAGACCGACGGCCGACGGCGTGCCCGCCGCCCCCTCGGCACAGTGGGCGGCATGGATGAAACCAAGGGGACCGAGCGGACGCAGGGAATCAGCCGGGCGCAGTTCCTGGCGGGGGCCGCTGCGGTGGGGATCACCGGGGTGGCGGGACAGGCCCGGGCCGTGGGCGCCTCGCATGGCCGCGGGCTGCGGCGGCGGGGTGTCGTCTACACGGTCGGGGCGGGGGAGACGCCGGGAACCGCGTGGAGCGCCCGGCGGATGCGCCACGACATCCGGGCCATCCGGGACGAGTTGCGCGCCGACACCGTCGACGTCACGGGCGACGGCGTCGAACGCCTCACGGCGACCGCCGCCGAGGCCGCCGAGCGCGGGCTCCACGTCTGGCTGCAACCGACCCTCGGGGACGCTCCGCAGCGCGACATCCTGGAGCACATGGCCGAGACCGGCCGGTTCGCGGAACGGCTGCGGAGACAGGGCGCGAGCGTCGACTTCAGCGTCGGCTGCGAGTTCTGGCTGTTCGTCCCTGGCATCCTGCCGGGCGAGACGGTGCTGGAACGCATCAGGCACCTCCAGAGCGGCACGGTCGACTGGCCGGGGACGCTGCGCCGCCTCACCCAGTTCACGGCGAAGGCCGCGAAGACCGGCCGCTCCGTCTTCAAGGGCAACCTGAGCTACGCCGCGGCCCAGAGCATCGACGACCCGGACTGGAACCTCTTCGACATCGTCGGCATCAACTACTACGCGCACTTCGACAAGCCCTCCGACCACGTCCGTGAACTGAAGCGGTACCTGAGGTGGGGCAAGCCGCTCGCCATCACCGAGTTCGGGACGTGCGCCTACGTCGGTGCGCCCGAGACCGGCGGCATGGGCTGGGACGTCGTCGACCACGACAAGGAACCGCCGGAGATCAAGGGCGACCTGGTCCGCAGCGAACGCGTCCAGGCCGACTACGTGGGCGGGTTGCTGGACGTCTTCGCGTCACTGGGCCTGTACGCGGCGATGGCCTTCGAATTCATCACCGCCGACGCACCGCACCGCCCGGACGCGCCCCGACACGACCTCGACATGGCGGCGTACGCCCTCACCAAAGTGATCAAGGACCGCCCGGACGACCCCGCCTCCGGCTGGCACTGGGAGCCGAAGGAGGCGTTCCACGCGGTGGCCCGCCGATACGGGGCGGCGGGCCACCGCACCGCTCAGTCGCAGTAGAGGTCGGCGGCGGGCCGTGTGCCGGTGGCCAGGAACCGGGAGACGGTCCGGTCGCCGCAGGCGTTGCCGTTGTCCAGATAGGCGTCGTGGCCGGTGGAGTTCACGGTGACCATGACGGCCCGGTCGCCGAGGGCCCGGCGCAGCTTGCGGGCCCCGGCGAGCGGAGTGGCGACGTCCCGCTCGTTCTGCACGAGCAGGATGTTGGAGGGGCCGCGGCCGGTGATCCGCACGGCCGGCTCCCGCGGAGCGAACGGCCAGGCGGCGCACACCATCGGCCCGCGCGGCATGCCCGCGGTCAGCGGGTACGCGGCCCGGCTCTCGTGGACGTCCTTCTGGTAGGCGGCGGCCGAGTCGGGCCAGTCGACGTCGTTGCAGATGGTGCCGACGCCGACGGCGGCGATGTTCTGGAGGACCGACTCGGGCGGGGCCTCGGGCACGGGCGGCACATCCCCCTCGCGGGCGGCCCGGATGGCCTTGGCCAGTGTCGGGTAGTCGTCGGGGTCGTAGAGACTGGACAGCATGATCTGGCGGAGCGCGTTGCCGTCCAGGCGTGACGGGTCGGCGCCGGGCCAGGGGAGCGGTTCGCGATCCAGCCGGGCGGCGAGCCGCAGGAAGCCGGACCGCACCTCGGCGGGCGTACGGGCGACCCGGTGCGGATTTCCGGGCCGGGCGGCCCACTTGGCGAACTCGGGGAAGTTGTCCTCGACACCGACCTCGAAGGCGGCGAGCCAGCCGCGGGTCACACGGGTGTGGTCGGGATCGTCGTTGCTGTCCAGCACGATGCGGTCGGTGCGGTGCGGGAACAACTGGCTGTAGACGGCGCCGACGTAGGTGCCGTACGAGACGCCCCACGCGGAGATCTTCTCCTCGCCCAGGGCGGCCCGGACGCGGTCCAGGTCACGGGCCTCGTTGGCGGTGCTGATGTGCCGGATCAGTTCGCCGCCGTCACGGACGCAGGCCTCGGCCGTGCGTCGCGCGGTGGCCATGTTCTCGGCGACGGAACCGTCCGGGGCGGGCCAGGGCAGACGCTTTGTCATGCTGATGTCGGCGGGGTCGAGTGCGCAGTCGACGGCGGTGGAAGGCGCCATGCCGCGCGGCGCGAACCCGACGAGGTCGTACATCTCCCGCACCTTCCGCGGCAGCTTCTGCCCCTTCCCGGAGGGGTCGCCGAGACTGTCCCCACCGGGACCGCCCGGGATGAGCAGCAGGGTGCCCCGCCGCGCGGACGGCTTCTCACTGGGGATCCGCGAGACGGCGATCTGGATCTTCGGGCTGTCCGGGTCGGAGTAGTCCATGGGGACGTCGACCGTTGCGCACTGCTGTCTGGGGTCGAGGGCGGGGCCACTGCACTTGCCCCAGTCGAGGGGGTCGGACGCGGTGGCGGAGGCTCCGCCCGGCCCGGCCAACGCGAACATCGCACCGGCGGCGGCGACGAGCGCCGCGTATCTCGTGATCCGCTTCATGCCCAGCAGCCTGACCGACCCGGACGGGCGACCACATCCGGGCAACTGCCTTATATTTCAGGGGGTTTACCCTAGGTCCGCCCCGGGGGGCACTGGGTGCCCGATGCGGCTCATGAGGGGGCCTTGCGGCTCATGAGGGGCCGGCCACAGCGTGCGCAGAGGCGGCGGGCCGGGCTGCCCATCGGCGTGTACCGGGGAGAGAAGCCGTCCCGCAGGCGCTGCCTGACCCGGTGTTCGTCGTAGTGGCCCAAACGCTCCGGATCCGGGTGCCGTTCCGTTGCTCTCACGGCCGGATTGTTTCGAAAAAGACACCCGTTCTGCAGTGCCCCGTGCCGAACCCCTGCGCGTCGCAGCGCAGTTGCAGGTCGTACACCCCTCCCGTGCGCAGTCGCCGAGCGTCATCACCAGGATGCGAAGAGTGAAAACACGCAGGAAGGGGGAGCACGGTGGAGGTACGGAACTCGGCGCGCCTGCGCCGAAGAAACGGAGGACGCGGTGAAGGAATTGCGGGCAGAACTCGCCAGGGCCGGAATTACCCTGCCCACACTGGAACTTGACCCGGTGAGTCTCGCGCGAAAAGCGCCCTGTCCGCTCGTCGCACCGGGCCGGTCCGCCGTGCGGGGCACCTGTCGTAGCGCCCTGCCGGGCACCCGTCGGCTCGCGGCGGTGTCGCGGTGAAGCCGCCGGTCGGCGCGTACGTCGTGGACACCCGCAGCGACCGCATCGGCATCGTCATGGGGCATGAGGGGCCCTATGTGCAGCTGAGACCGTACGGGGGCGGCAGGGAGTGGGACGCCGCCCCCGGAGCCGTCCGGCAGGCCACCCCGGCCGAGCGGCTGAGCGCGGCGACCGCGTACGCCAACGCCCGCAGCAGGGGCGAGGTCCCTTGACGTGACGACCCTGCCAGAATGGCTCCATGAGTCTGTTCCGCGACGACGGCATCGTGCTGCGCACCCAGAAGCTGGGTGAGGCGGACCGGATCATCACGCTGCTCACGCGCGGTCACGGACGGGTACGCGCGGTGGCCCGGGGCGTGCGCCGGACGAAGTCGAAGTTCGGTGCGCGTCTCGAACCGTTCTCCCACGTCGATGTGCAGTTCTTCGCCAAGGGGAGCGAGCTGGTCGGCCGCGGACTCCCGCTGTGCACCCAGAGCGAGACCATCGCGCCCTACGGCGGCGGCATCGTCAGCGATTACGCCCGGTACACGGCCGGGACCGTCATGCTGGAGACCGCCGAGCGCTTCACCGACCACGAGGGGGAGCCGGCCGTGCAGCAGTACCTGCTGCTGGTCGGCGGACTGCGGACCCTCGCCCGGGGGGAACACGCACCCCACCTCGTGCTCGACGCGTTCCTGCTCCGCTCCCTCGCCGTCAACGGGTACGCCCCGAGCTTCACCGACTGCGCGAGGTGCGGGATGCCCGGGCCCAACCGGTTCTTCTCGGTCGCCTCGGGCGGTTCCGTCTGCGTGGACTGCCGCGTCCCCGGCAGCGTCGTACCCTCGCCGCAGGCCCTGGAACTCCTCGGCGCCCTGCTTACGGGAGACTGGGAGACCGCGGACGCGTGCGAGGCGCGCTACGTCCGCGAGGGCAGTGGGCTGGTGTCCGCGTATCTGCACTGGCACATGGAGCGCGGGCTGCGCTCCCTGCGCTACGTCGAGAAGTAGCGCGAGCAGCGCACAACAGAGCAGCACGGAAGCAAGCGAGCACGAGGAGACGAGAAACACATGGCCGTACGCGGGATCCTGGGGCGCCAGCGCCGGGAGTACAGGACGCCGGAGCCGCACCCGTCCGGCGCGCGGCCCCCGAAGATCCCCGGGGAGTTCGTACCGCAGCATGTGGCGATCGTCATGGACGGCAACGGCCGCTGGGCCAAGGACCGGGGCCTGCCGCGCACCGAGGGGCACAAGGTCGGCGCCGAGCGCGTGCTGGACGTGCTCCAGGGGGCCATCGAGATGGGCGTGGGCGCCATCTCCCTGTACGCCTTCTCCACCGAGAACTGGAAGCGCTCGCCCGACGAGGTGCGCTTCCTGATGAACTTCAACCGGGATTTCATCCGCAAGACCCGGGACCAGCTCGACGAGCTGGGCATCCGGGTGCGCTGGGTGGGGCGGATGCCGAAGCTGTGGCGGTCCGTGGCCAAGGAGCTCCAGGTCGCCCAGGAGCAGACCAAGGGCAACGACAAGCTCACGCTCTACTTCTGCATGAACTACGGCGGGCGGGCCGAGATCGCCGACGCGGCCCAGGCGCTGGCGGAGGACGTGAAGAGCGGCAAGCTCGACCCGTCCAAGGTCAACGAGAAGACCTTCGCGAAATACATGTACTACCCGGACATGCCGGACGTGGACCTGTTCCTGCGGCCCAGTGGCGAGCAGCGCACCTCCAACTACCTGATCTGGCAGAGCGCCTACGCCGAGATGGTCTTCCAGGACGTGCTGTGGCCGGACTTCGACCGGCGCGACCTGTGGCGGGCCTGCCTGGAGTTCGCCTCGCGGGACCGCCGCTTCGGCGGGGCCGTCCCCAATGAGGAACTGCTGGCCATGGAGGGCAAGCAGGCGTAGGCCCTCAAGGCCCGTCAGCCCCTGGAACCCCTGGTGGCCCCGGCGGCCCCGGAAGCCCTGGGAGACCCGGGATCCCTGGGAGGCCCGGGATCCCTGGGAGGCCCGGGAGCCCCGGCGGCCCCGAGAGTTCCGGAGGCCCGTCAGCCCCTGACGGCCCCGGCGGCCCCTGACGGCCCCTGACGGCCCCGGCGGCCCCTGCGGCCCCTGCGGCCCTGACGGTCCCGGGAGGCCCGGGAGGCCCGGTGGCCCCGAGAGTTCCGGAGGCCCGTCAGCCCCTGACGGCCCCTGACGGCCCCTGCGGCCCCTGCGGCCCTGACGGTCCCGGGAGGCCCGGGAGGCCCGGTGGCCCCGGGAGGCCCGGAAGCCCCGGTGGCCCGGAAGCCCCGGTGGCCCCGGAAGCCTCGTCGGCCCCGAGAGTTCCGGGAGGCCCGTCAGCCTTGGCGGCCCCGGGAGCCCCTGACGGCCCCGTCAGCCCGTGACGGCCCCTGCGGCCCTGACAGCCCCGCGAGCCCCGGAAGCCCCGGAAGCCCCTCCGGTGGCAGCCGGGCCGCCGGGGCGGTGTCCTGGTCGCATGGGTTCCACCGCCCTCCGCGCCCCTCGCCGGACCGCGCGCCAGGCCGGGGCCTTCATCGCGGCCTCGCTGGCCCTGTTCTGCATCCAGCTGGACTTCTTCGCGCTCAACCTGGCCATCCCCGGGATCGCCGACGAGCTGGACACGACCGTCTCCGCCGCGCAGTGGACGCTGTCCGCGTACATGCTCGCCGTCGGCTGCCTGTTCATCGTCGGCGGGCGGCTGGGCGACCTCCTCGGCCGGCGCCCGGTCCTGCTGGCCGGGACCGGGCTGTTCGCCGCCGCCTCCGTCGGCTGCGCCCTCGCGCCGAGCATCGGCGTGCTCGTCGTGGCCCGGATCGTGCAGGGCGCGGGCGCGGCGCTGATCTTCCCCGTGTCGGTCTCCGTCATCACCAACGCCTTCCCGGAGGAGACCCGGGCCCGGGCGCTCGGCGCGATGTTCGGCATCGCCAACGTCGGCACCGCCCTCGGGCCGTTCGTCGGCGGCGGCTTCACCGACGGGCCCGGCTGGCGGTGGATCTTCTGGCTGCTGGCCCCGCTCAGCGCCCTCTCCCTGCTGATCGCCCTGCGCTACGTCCCCGACTCGCGGGACGAGAGCGCTCCGCGCCAGGTCGACCTGCCGGGCTGCCTGGCCGTCGTCACCGGCCTGGCCGCCCTGACCCTGGCCGTGGAGCGGGGGAGCGCCTGGGGCTGGGACCACGCCCGCACGCTCGCCCTGCTCGGGGTCGCCGCGGTGGCCGGCGCCCTCTTCGCGCTGCGGGAGCGGACCTGCCGGCATCCGCTGGTCGACTTCCGGCTCTTCCGCAACGTCCGCTTCGATCTCGTCACCGTGATGGGGTCGGTCGCCAACATGGGCTACGCCGTCACCGTGTTCCTCGCCACCCTGCAGTTGCAGCAGGTTCGGGGCCTGTCGGCGGTCCTGTCCGGCACGGTGTTCCTCGCCCCGGCCGTCATGGTCGCCTGCTCGGGCCCGATCGGCGCCTGGCTGTCCGGCCGGATGCGCGCCACCAGCGTCATGGCCCTGGCCGGGACCGTCGCCGGCACCGGCATGATCGGGCTGAGCTGGGCCTGGTCCTGGTGGGTCTACCTGCCCGTCTTCACCTGGTGCGCGCTCGGGCTGGGTCTGGGCTGGACCTTCGCCAGCGTGGCCACCCAGCAGGTCGTCTCACCCGCCCGCGCCGGAGAGGCCTCGGGCGTCGTCCTCACGGCCCTCGTCACACTCGGAGCGATCGGCCTCGCGGCGGTGGCGGCTGCCATCACCTCACTCACGCCCGAGGCCGGCCCGGAAGACGCCTACGACCTCGTCCTGCGCGTCGGCGGCACCGTGATCCTGGCCTCCACCGCCCTGTCCCTGCTGGTCCGCCGCCGACTCGGCGCCCGGGGCGCGTAGGGGGCCAGGAGGCTTCCGACCTCAGGGGCGCGGGGAACTGCGCGAACAACCCCCACGCACCCGCACCCGGCAACGAACCCGCACCCCCACGGCGATCAACCGCTCAACCGCCGGAGGCCCCGGCACAGTCGGCGCAGGTCCCGAAGATCTCCACCGTATGAGCCACGTTCACATACCCGTGCTCCGCCGCGATGGACTCGGCCCACTTCTCCACCGCCGGCCCCTCGACCTCGACGGCCTTGCCGCAGCCGCGGCACACCAGGTGGTGATGATGGTCGTCGGTGGAGCAACGCCGGTACACCGACTCGCCGTCGGCCGTGCGCAGGACGTCGACCTCACCGGCGTCGGCGAGGGACTGCAGGGTGCGGTAGACCGTGGTGAGCCCGACCGAGTCGCCCTTGTGCTTCAGCATGTCGTGCAGTTCCTGCGCGCTGCGGAACTCGTCGACCTCTTGCAGGGCCGCCGCCACAGCGGCCCGCTGCTTGGTGGCGCGGCCCTTCACGGACGGTCCAGCGGTCGTCACCGTTGCCTCCTCACGTCTGCCTTGCCCGGGCCATTGTGCCAGCCCCGGGTGGGGGCGGTCAGACGCCGACTTCGTCGGACGCCTTCCGGCTGCCCGGGATCGCGCACTCGGCGGGATCGGCCGCACCGTCCGCGGCCGCCCGGGCCCGGGCGCGGCGGCGGGCCAGCGGGGCCGCGAGGACCGTCAGGGCGATGAACGCGCCGATGGTCAGCAGCACGATGGTCGCCCCGGGCGGTACGTCCTGGTAGTACGAGGTGACGGTGCCGCCGATCGTCACGCTCACGCCGATGGCCACGGCGATCACGAAGGTCGCGGCGAAGCTGCGGGCGATCTGCTGGGCGGCCGCGACGGGCACCACCATCAGCGCACTGACCAGCAGCAGTCCGACCACCCGCATCGCCACCGTCACGGTGACGGCCGCGGTGACGGCCGTCAGCAGGTTCAGCACGCGCACCGGCAGGCCCGTCACCCGGGCGAACTCCTCGTCCTGGCTGACTGCGAACAGCTGCCGTCGCAGGCCGAGGGTGACCAGGACGACGAAGGCGGCCAGGGCGCAGATCGCCGTGACGTCCGATTGGGACACCGTCGACAGGGAGCCGAACAGGTACGACGTCAGATTGGCGTTGGAGCCCGTCGGCGCGAGGTTGATGAACATCACACCGCCGGCCATGCCGCCGTAGAACAGCATCGCGAGGGCGATGTCGCCGCGGGTCTTGCCGTACCAGCGGATCAGCTCCATGAGGACCGCGCCGAGGACGGAGACCAGGGTCGCCATCCACACCGGGGACCAGGTCAGCAGGAAGCCGAGGCCGACGCCGGTCATCGCGACGTGGCCGATGCCGTCGCCCATCAGGGCCTGGCGGCGCTGGACCAGGTAGATGCCGACCGCGGGCGCGGTGATGCCGACCAGGACGGCGGCGAGCAGGGCGCGCTGCATGAAGGCGTAGTCGAGGAAGTCCATCAGCTCAGCAGTCCCGTGCGGATCGGTTCGGCGCCCGCGGGTGCGTGCGGGTGTACGTGGTCGTGGCCGGGCAGGGCGTGCTGTCCGACGGCCTTGGGGGGCGGGCCGTCGTGGACGACGCAGCCGTCGCGCAGCACGACCGCCCGGTCGATCAGGGGCTCCAGCGGGCCCAGTTCGTGCAGCACGAGCAGCACGGTGGCGCCCTGGGAGACCTGCTCGGTGAGGGTGTGCGCGAGGACCTCCTGGCTGGCCAGGTCGACCCCGGCCATCGGCTCGTCCATGATCAGCAGCTCGGGTTCGGAGGCGAGCGCACGGGCGATCAGGACGCGCTGGTGCTGGCCGCCGGAGAGGGCGTCGACCGGGTCCTTGGCCCGGTCGGCCATGCCGACGAGGTCCAGGGCGCGCCGTACGGCCGCGCGGTCGGCCTTGCGCAGCACGCCGAAGCGGGCCCGCGACAGACGGCCGGAGGAGACCACCTCGGTGACCGTGGCGGGCACCCCGCCGGCGGCCGTGGTGCGCTGCGGGACGTAACCCACGCGGTGCCAGTCGCGGAACCGCCTGCGCTCCGTGCCGAACAGCTCGATGGCACCGGCGCCGGTCTGCACCTGGCCGATGATGCTGCGCACGGCCGTGGACTTGCCCGAGCCGTTCGCGCCGAGCAGGGCGACGACCTCGCCGCGGTGCACGGTGAGGTCGATGCCACGCAGCACGGGGCGCGAGCCCAGGTCCGCGCGGACGCCGCGCAGGGATACGACGGACTCGCTCATGCCGTCCTCCGATGGGTCGATCACTTGGCTCCCAGGGCCGTCTGCAGGGCCTTGAGGTTGGATTCCATGACCTGGAAGTAGTCGTCGCCGCGGGACTTGCCGGTGATGCCCTCGAGCGGGTCGAGGACGTCGGTCTTCAGGTTCGCGTCCCGGGCCAGGGTCTTCGCGGTCTTGTCGGACACCAGTGTCTCGTAGAAGACGGTGGTGACGCCGTCGGCCTTGGCCTCCTGCTGGAGCTCGCGGACGCGGGCGCCGCTGGGCTCGCTGTCGGGGTCGACGCCGGAGATGGCCTCCTGGGTGAGGCCGTAGCGCTCGGCGAGGTAGCCGAAGGCGGCGTGGTTGGTGAAGAACACCTTCGTCTTCGTGTTCTTCAGGCCGCTCTCGAAGTCGCTGTCCAGGGCCTTCAGCTTGGTGACCAGGGCCTCGGTGTTCTTCTCGTAGTCGGCCGCGTGGTCCGGGTCGGCCTTCTCGAAGGCCTTGCCGACACCCCGGGCGATCTCGGCGTACTTCACCGGGTCGAGCCAGACGTGCGGGTCGCTGCCGTGCTCCTCCTCGCCGGAGTGCTCCTCGGAGTGGGCTTCCTCACCCTCGTGGCTGTGGCCGCCGGTGCCGTGGTCCTCGAGGTGGGTCAGCGTGGCCGCGTCGATCTTGGTCTTGATGCCGGTCTGGCCGACGGCCTCGTCGACGGCGGGCTGGAGACCCTTGAGATAGAGCGCCGCGTCGGCCTCCTCCAGCTGCGCGCGCTGCTGGGTGCTGATCTCCAGGTCGTGCGGTTCCTGGCCGGGCTCGGTCAGGCTGGTGACGTTCGCGTGGTCGCCGCCGATCTGCTGGGCGAGGAACGCCATGGGGTAGAACGACGCGACGACGTCGAACTTGTCCGTGTTGCCCGTCGCCGCGCTGTCGCTGGAGCAGGCGGTCAGGGCGCCGAGGCCGAGAGCGGAGGCCACGGCGGCGGGTATGAGGCGTCGTCGTACGTTCATGACACTCATTTTCAACAAATATGGAAACCGTTGTCAACAAACGGTCCGAGCGGGGCCTTGAGGCCGCCGCGGGGGGAGCGATTTGATTGAGGGGGCGCCCCCGCCGGTAACCTGAATCATTCGCTGGAAGCAACTCGCTTCGTCGCCCGTCGTCGTAATGAAGAGAGCACCGTGGCCGCCGACAAGATCGACACCATCGTCAGCCTGAGCAAGCGCCGTGGCTTCGTATTCCCCTGTAGTGAGATCTACGGCGGTCAGCGCGCCGCTTGGGACTACGGCCCCCTGGGTGTCGAGCTCAAGGAGAACCTCAAGCGCCAGTGGTGGCGCTACATGGTGACGTCGCGCGAGGACGTCGTGGGCATCGACTCGTCCGTGATCCTGGCCCCCGAGGTCTGGGTCGCCTCCGGTCACGTCGCCACCTTCACGGACCCGCTGACCGAGTGCACCTCCTGCCACAAGCGGTTCCGCGCGGACCACCTGGAGGAGGCCTACGAGGAGAAGAAGGGCCGCGCCCCGGAGAACGGCCTCCTCGACGTCAACTGCCCCAACTGCGGCAACAAGGGCCAGTTCACCGAGCCCAAGCAGTTCTCGGGCCTGCTGTCCACCCACCTCGGCCCGACGCAGGACTCCGGCTCCGTCGCCTACCTGCGTCCCGAGACCGCGCAGGGCATCTTCACCAACTTCTCGCAGGTGCAGACCACCTCGCGCCGCAAGCCGCCGTTCGGCATCGCCCAGATGGGCAAGTCCTTCCGCAACGAGATCACGCCCGGCAACTTCATCTTCCGCACCCGCGAGTTCGAGCAGATGGAGATGGAGTTCTTCGTCAAGCCGGGCGAGGACGAGAAGTGGCAGGAGTACTGGATGGAGCAGCGCTGGAACTGGTACACCGGTCTCGGCCTGCGCGAGGAGAACATGCGGTGGTACGAGCACCCGCAGGAGAAGCTCTCCCACTACTCCAAGCGCACCGCCGACATCGAGTACCGCTTCCAGTTCGGCGGCAGTGAGTGGGGCGAGCTCGAGGGCGTCGCCAACCGCACCGACTACGACCTCGGCGCCCACTCCAAGGCCTCCGGCCAGGACCTCACGTACTTCGACCAGGAGGCCGGCGAGCGCTGGACCCCCTACGTCATCGAGCCCGCGGCCGGTGTGGGCCGCGCGATGCTGGCGTTCCTCCTGGACGCCTACATCGAGGACGAGGCGCCCAACGCCAAGGGCAAGATGGAGAAGCGGACCGTGCTGCGGCTCGACCACCGCCTCGCCCCGGTGAAGGTCGCGGTGCTGCCGCTGTCCCGCAACCCGGAGCTGTCCCCGAAGGCCAAGGGCCTGGCCCAGGCGCTCCGGCAGAACTGGAACATCGAGTTCGACGACGCCGGCGCCATCGGCCGCCGCTACCGCCGCCAGGACGAGATCGGTACGCCGTTCTGCGTGACCGTGGACTTCGACACGCTCGAGGACAACGCGGTGACCGTGCGCGAGCGCGACTCGATGAAGCAGGAGCGCGTCTCCCTCGACCAGATCGAGGGCTACCTGGCGGCCCGCCTCGTCGGCTGCTGATCGCCTCTCACTGCGGCGGGGGGGGGGGGGGGGGGGCCGGGGGGGCCCGCCGCCGCCGCCCCCCCCCCCCCCCCGGGGGCAGGTGCCGCCCCGGGGGGCGGGGCGCGGGGGCCCGACGCGGAGAG